>CAZGDZ010000107.1:0-7144 GCA_964524855.1 uncultured Macromonas sp. | reverse complement strand
AAGACGCCTTCCGCCTATGGCGCTTCCGCCATCTGACCACCGTCGAGCGCGTCATTGGGCTCAAGCGCGGGACGGGTGGCACCGGCGGCACCAGCTACCTGCGCAAGATGCTGGACGTGGTGCTGTTCCCGGAAATCTGGAAGCTGCGCACCGACCTGTAAGCCGGGGAGAAGCCCTGCCTTAGCGCAGGGCCTGCGCCAGCAGGGGCGCCATCGGCACGACGTTCGTCGGGTGGGCAATGCAATCGGTGCTCCACACCTCGCCCACGCCCGCGTCGCGCATCACCTGCAGGGCATCGCCCGCGAACAGGGCGTGCGTCACGGCCACATCCACCGAGGCGACGCCTGCCGCCAACAGCAACTTGGTCGCACGCGCCACCGTGTGCCCAGTGCTGGCCACGTCGTCCAGCACCACCACCTGCCGCCCTAGCCAAGGTACGTCGGGCAATTCGATTTCCACCTGCCGGTCGCCGTGGCGCACCTTGCGGCACACCGCACTGTCGTTGCCGTGGCGGGCGGCGGCCTGGGCCACCCACTGCGCGGCTTCTTCGTCCGGCCCCAACAGCAAGGCGCCAGGGCGTTGCTGGGCGATCCAGTCGGCCAAGGCAGGCGCGCCACTGAGCACCACCGGGCGTGCCACGGGCACCGCCTCGCCCAGCGTGGCCACCCGGTGCAAGTGTGGGTCCACCGTGACGACGGCATCGAACAAGCCCGCCAGGAAGGCACCGACGATGCGCTGGCTCACCGCCTCGCCGGGCAGAAATGCGATGTCTTGCCGCATGTAGCCCAGGTACGGGCAGACCAAGGTCAGCTCACGGGCGCCGAGTTGCCGGGCGGTTTGGGCCACCAGCAACAGCTCCACCAGTTTTTCGTTGGGGTGGTACAGGCCACGGTACACCACCACCCGTTCGGGCAGCGGTGTCGGCAAGCGCAACTTCAGCTCCCCATCAGGGAAGCGGTGGCGCTCCACCACCGCCACCCGAGCGCCCTCGCCACAAGCGGCGGCCAATCGTTGCGCGGCGGCTTGCTCGTCATCAAAGCACAGGATCAGGGGTGCGGTCATGTTCAAAACTCCACAAACACATGGGGCACGTCTTCGGGACGGCCCACGGTGTAGCCACAGTGGCGTTCGCTCGCCTGGCGCGCAAACTCGAGGTCGGACCGGTAGACCGCGTGCACGCGGTACAGCAAGTCGCCTTCGCGCACCGGGTCGCCGAGCTTGCGCGCCAAGTCCACGCCAGCGCCTTGCACCTTCGGCGCACCGGCCAACTGGGCCAAACGCGCAATGCACAGGTTATCGATCTGGGTGACCACCCCGGACGCGGGGGCACGCACCTCAAAACTCAAGGCACCCACCTCGGGGCGCTGGTGATCGAACGGGCGCGCGCCCTGCGCTTCAATGATGGCGCGCATTTTTTCCAACGCCCGGCCCGAGTCCAGGATGTCACGGGCAATCGCATAGCCATCGCCACCGCGGATGTCGGGGTCGCACTCCAGCAACCGGCCGGCCAAGCGCAGCGATTTCTGGCGCAGGTCTTGCGGCGCCAGCGGGTGGTTTTCGAGCACCATCATCACGTCGCGCGCTTCCAGCACCGGCCCCACGCCGTTGCCGATCGGCTGACGCCCATCGGTGATGACCACGTCGAGCGACAAGCCCAGCCGGTGCGCCACGTACTCGAACAAGCGGCGCAGCCGCTGCGCCTCCGGCATGGAGCGCACCTTGGCCGTGGGGCCAATCGGAATGTCCAGCACCAGGTGGTTGGAGCCGGCTGCCATTTTCTTGCTCAGGATGGACGCCACCATTTGGCCCGGCGAGTCGAGCGACAGCGGGCGCTCCACCGAAATCAGGATGTCGTCGGCGGGCGACAAGTGGGCCGTGCCGCCCCAGGCCAGACAAGCACGGTGCGCACGCACGATGTCGCTCAAACGCTCGAACGGCAACTCCACGTTGGCCAGCACTTCCATGGTGTCGGCAGTGCCGGCGGGCGAGGTGATGGCCCGGGACGAGGTTTTGGGGCACACCAAGCCGTGCGCCGCCACGATGGGCACCACCAGCATGGTGGTACGGTTGCCCGGAATGCCGCCGATGCAGTGCTTGTCAACCACCAGCCGCTCTTGCCAGTCCACGCGGCGGCCCGACGCAACCATCGCCTCGGTTAGGAAGAAGACTTCTTCGCGGTCCAGCTCCCCCCGGTTGGTGGCGACCACGAAGGCGGACAACTCGATCTTGCTGTACCGGTGTTCGGCAATGTCGCGGATGATGGCCTGAAAGTCTTCGCGCCCCAGCCGCTCGCCGTTGATTTTGCGGTGCAGGGCGGAAATCGACGGCGCGGGTTCGGCCTGGCGCACACCCACCGCCTGCCCGGCGGGCACCCCCAACTGCTCGAAAGCGTCCTGGGACAAACCCAGCTCGTGGCGCTGAACGATGCGGGGATCGGAGGTGACGTTCAGTGTCGCCAGAATCCGCTGGCCGTTGACGCTGACCTCCACCTTGGACAGGGCCTGAAAGCCCTCGGCGCGATAAAGGTCACAGTCGCGGTGCAGGTAGGCCACGTTTTCCCGGTAGGTGTCGATGGCGACACGGCGCAACTGCAAATGGTTGGGCGCCTGTCCGGCCTCCGGTGCAGGTGCGTCACCGAGGGCTGCGGCGGGCGGAATGGAACGGGGATTCATTGTGCTGTCTCCTGCTCAAAGGCTGACAGCATCAACCATAACCGATCAGGCGGGGTTGGCTGGGCCACGGTACAGGCGGGGCACGTCGAGCAAACGTTCGCCCAGCGCAGCCATGGCCAGGTTGCGGCCCCAACGCATTGGCCCCTGCGCATGGAAAACCACGCCATTGCGCCGCGAACGGTCTTGCACCCAGGCGTTGCGGGCCCAACGCTGGGCCGCCCAACGGGTGAAGGTGGCGGGCCAATCCACGCTGCCGGTGGTGCCCTGAAGTTCGCGCCCCAGCACCCACGCATCTTCGAGCGCCATGGCCGCGCCCTGGGCCAGGTAGGGGCGCATGGGGTGGGCGGCGTCGCCCAGCAAGGCGACCGCACCTTGGGCTTGTTCGGCCGCGCTGCGCATGGGCGGGCGGGCGTGCAACGGCCACAAACGCCACTGCAACACCCGCTGCAGCACGTCCTGCAACGGAGTCGCCACAGCGCCCAGCGCCTGTTGTAAATCGGCGGCATGGGCTTCGTGGTTCCAGTGCGCGCCTTCTGGGGGCAAATCGCCATGAACCACCGCCACCACGTTCATCCAGGTGCCCGAACGGGCCGGATAATGCACCACATGGCAACGCGGGCCCAGCCAGGCGGACACCTCCTGGCGGCGCAGCGCTGCGGGCAAGTCGCCCATGGGCACCATGCCACGGTAGGCCACATGGCCGGTGAAGCGTGCCGGCGCATCGCGCCAGGCCACCACACGGACTTGGCTCCACACCCCGTCGCAGCCCAACACCGCATCGGCCGTCCAGCTGCGCCCGCCCACCCCGTTGACGACGATGGCGCGGTCGCTGGCAGTGTGCAGGTCGTGCACCTGCTGACCAAGCGCGACGTTCACCGAGGCGACCTGAGCGACTGCACGCTGCAGCAACTCGTGCAGGTCAGCCCGGTGAATGGTGGCGTAGGGGGCGCCGTAGTGCTGCACCGCCCGCTGCCCCAAGGCCAATTGCCCCAGCACCCCACCATGCGTCACGTCGCGCACCACCAGGCGCTCGGGAAAGGCTGCGCACTCGCGCACCTCCGCCTCCAGCCCCCAATCGCGCAACACATGCACCGCATTCGGCCCGAGTTGAATGCCGGCGCCCACTTCACCAAAAGCCGGCGCCTGCTCCAGCAGCGTCAATTGCACATCTGGCCGGGCACGGGCCACCGCCAAGGCTGCCCCAAGGCCAGCCATGCCCCCGCCGGCCACCAGCACATCGGTCCGCGTCATGGCGCTTAACGCACGCTGTAAACGCTGGAGCCCAAACTGCGCATCACGCTCTCGCCCATGCCGGCACCAAAACGCCGCGCCAGCCTCTGGGCCACATTCTCGCGCTGGGTGTAGTCCACAATTTCTTCCGCCTTGACGACATCACGGGCCACCTGCTCCAGGCTGGCCAACTCGTCGGCCAAGCCCAGCGACACCGCGCGCTGACCACTCCAGACCAACCCGCTGAAGGTCTCGGGCGTCGCCTGCAGGCGCTCGCCCCGGCCTTTGCGCACCACCTCAATGAACTGCTGATGGATGTCGCCCAACATCTCGCGGGCATGGGCGTCCTGCTGTGGGTTGAGTGGGCTGAACGGGTCCAAGAAACCCTTGTTTTCGCCTGCGGTCAACAGGCGGCGCTCCACCCCCACCTTGTCCATCAAGCCGGTGAAGCCGAACCCGTCCATCAGCACGCCGATGCTGCCGACCATGCTGGCCTTGTCCACATAGATGTTGTCCGCCGCAACCGCGATGTAGTACGCGGCCGAAGCACAGGTCTCTTCCACCACCGCGTACACCGGCTTCTGGTGCAATCCCTTGAGGCGGTGGATTTCGTCGTTGATGATGCCCGCCTGCACCGGACTGCCGCCCGGTGAATTGATCAACAGCACCACCGCCTGTGCGCCCGGGTCTTCGAACGCCGAGCGCAGCGAGCCGATGATGGCTTGGGCACTGG
This sequence comes from uncultured Macromonas sp., assembly GCA_964524855.1. Taxonomy (GTDB): domain Bacteria; phylum Pseudomonadota; class Gammaproteobacteria; order Burkholderiales; family Burkholderiaceae_C; genus CAZGDZ01. The sequence goes on along the minus strand of CAZGDZ010000107.1, from coordinate 2,509 downwards.
CCTCGCTGTCGGACGAGATTTCGCCGCGCACTTCAACCAGCGCGGTGTGCGGCGCGCTGACGGCAGTGGTAGGCGCCATGTCGCGGTACACCAGCCAGACCAGCGCCACGAAGAACCCCAGCCACGCCAGACGCAAGAACACCTTCCAGCGCCGGGCCGCGCGTTGTTCGCGCAAGGCCGCAAAAGCCAGTTTCTCCAGCGTCTCGCGCTCCCACCCCGGGTTGTTGTGCGCTGCCTTTTCAGGCGAGGTCATGTCTTGCATCGGATTTCAAAATTCAACAGGTTGCAGGTCGTATTGTGACCGCCAGAACACCACCCCGTCGCGCTCTTGCACATCGATGGCCACCAGTGGGCCCCGGCCGGGTCCGCCCACGGACTGCCCGGTGTCGGGCCGGAACATGGCACCGTGGGTGGCACACACCAAATGGTGGCCGGTGAGGTCGAAAAAATGGTTGGGGCGCCAGTCCATTTCCATCGCCACGTGACTGCAGCGGTTCAGGTACGCATGCACCCGCCCCCGCCAGCGCACCGCAAACGCCCGACAAATCTGCCCCTGGTAACGCACGTCGAAAGGACACGCCTCCCCACCGTCCAGCAAGTCGCGGGCGTGGCACAGCGGGTGCAGGTCGGGTTCAGGCGCGTTCATGAAGCGCAACGGTACCCGAAAATCCGCGCCTGTGCAGGGCGCCAAAACATCGACAATTCAGGCATGACCGAATTCACGCCCGATCCCACCTCGCCTCGCCCGCTGATTCTGGGCTCCACCTCTCGATACCGACGCGAGTTGCTGTCGCGCCTGGGCCTGCCGTTTGAGGTGGTGGCGCCCGAGGTGGATGAAACCCCCCAGCCCGGCGAAGCCCCGGCAGCGCTGGCGCAACGGCTGGCGCTGGCCAAAGCCCAGGCCGTTGCCCGGTTGCACCCCGAGGCGATTGTGATCGGCAGCGACCAAGTGGCCGACCTGCAAGGCGAGCCGTTGGGCAAACCGGGCACCCACGAACGGGCGGTGGCCCAATTGCGCCGCATGCGCGGCCAAACCGTGCTGTTCCAGACCGCGCTGGCCGTGGTGTGCCAGGCCAGCGGACTGGAGCGTGTGGACCTGGCGGTGGTCAAAGTGGTATTCCGCGACCTCAGCGACGGTGAGATTGAACGCTATTTGCACGCCGAACAGCCCTACGACTGCGCTGGCAGCGCCAAGAGCGAAGGCTTGGGCATCGCCCTGCTGGAACGCATCGACAACGACGACCCGACCGCGCTGGTGGGGCTCCCCCTCATCCGCACCGCACGGCTGCTGCGCGAAGCGGGCTTGGTGCTGCCATGAGCCAGACGCCCTCTCCATCGTCACCAGGCACGCTATACCTGGTGCCCACCCCGTTGGACTTTGGCTGCACAGTGGCACCGGACCTGTCCGAAGCCTTGCCCACCAGCACCGTCTGGCAGGCGTCGCAACTGACGCACTGGATTACCGAGAACGCCAAAAGCACGCGCGCGTTTTTGAAGCGGGTGGACGCCACGCACCCCTTGGCCGCCCCCCTGCAAGGGCAACAGATCACCGAATTGCCCCGGCAGGTGCACAAAAAAGGCGATCACGACCCCGCCGATGGTTTCGATGCGCGCCCGCTGCTGGCTGCAGCCTTGCAAGGCCACGACATAGGCCTGGTGAGCGAGGCGGGCATGCCCGCCATCGCCGACCCGGGCGCCTCGGTGGTTCGGGCAGCCCATGCGCTGGGCCTGGCGGTGGTGCCGTTGGTGGGCCCGGTGTCACTGATGCTGGCGCTGGCTGCCAGCGGACTGAACGGACAGCACTTTGCGTTCGTGGGCTACCTGCCGCAGGAGGCCACCGCGCGCGGACAGCGCCTGCGCGAACTGGAGGCACTGGCCCTGAAAACCGGGCAGACCCAACTGTTCATTGAAACCCCTTACCGCAACGAGGCGTTGCTGCAAGGCCTGCTGACCACCCTCAAACCCACCACACGGCTGGCGGTGTGCTGTGGGGTCACACTGCCCCAGCAGGCGGTGTTCAGCGCATTGGTGAACGACTGGAAAAAACGACCACCCCGACTGCCTGTGGACTTGCCCGCGGTATTTTTGGTGGGGCGCTGAACGCGGCACCGGCCCACAGTGGGCGGCGTGGTCTGATTAAAATGAACGACCTCCATCCACTTTGAAATGGAAGCACCATGCTGGGTTGGCTCCGCAAATTGACCCAGATCCCGGCCAACGCGCGCAGCGTGCGTGTCGCGGGGGCGGTGGCGACAAACACGCTGGCGGGCACTGCGGCTCCGAACACGCCTCTGCCGCCAGCGACCGCGCCGCGAAGCATGACGGCCTGGCTGCTGCAATGCCCTCAGCCGACGCCCAACTCAACACCCTCCGCGCATGAGCCAGCGATCGTCGCCGCCCTGCAACGCATGCAGGACGCCTCCAAGCTGCCCGAATCGCTGATTCCCCGGGCGTCGGCCGTGCTGCCCCAGTTGCTGGCGGGTCTGGAGCGCATGCGGCAGGAGGCGAA
>CAZGDZ010000106.1:0-7150 GCA_964524855.1 uncultured Macromonas sp. | reverse complement strand
GTAAGGCCGCAAGTGCGCGGAAAACACCACGAACCGCAGGTTGACACAAAACGCTGCCGCCAGAATGACCCACAAGGGCGCGCCAGAGACCATCAACGGCACCGCCGTCAATTGAGCGCTGCCTGCAAAGACCAGAAAAGTCATGACCAGCGCCTCGAACACGCTGAGGCCGGACTTGACCATGGCCACCCCGGTCATAAGCCCCCAAGCCGCGATACCCGTGGCCACGCCCGCTTGGTCGCGCACGCCCTCCCAATACTCCGGCAAGCGGCGGTAGGCGGCCGTCAGGAACATGCGTCAGTCCGCGAACCCAGCTGGGCGCCCACGGGCACCGCTGCGCCGCGCAAAAACTCGGCCACCGGCAAGCGCTTGCCCCCGGGCCGTTGCAGCTCGGTCAGGCACAGCACGCCTTGGCCAGTCTGCACGCGGATACCAGTGGGCTCCACCGTCAGCACGGTACCGGGCTCGGCCTCGTTGGCCGTACAGGCCACGCCAGCCGCTTCGCTGTGTGCCGCCCACACCTTGAGCGGCACGTCACCCCAGTGTGTGGCCGCGCCAGGAAATGGATCGAACGCTCGCACCCGGCGCGACAGCACCTCGGCCGACAAGCGCCAGTCGATCGTGGCCTTGGCCTTTTCAATTTTGTGGGCGTAGGTGACGCCCGCCGCAGGCTGCGGCACGGGCTCCAAGGCGCCCTGAGCCGCCTGCTGGAGTGCGGCCACCACCAGCCGCCCCCCCAGGTCCGCCAGGCGGTCGTGCAGGCTCGCGGTGGTGTCGTCCGGCTGGATCGGCAGCGATTCCACCAGCAACATGTCGCCGGTGTCCAGCCCCTCGTCCATCTGCATGATGGTGATGCCAGTCTGCGCATCACCCGCCTCGATGGCCCGGTGTATGGGCGCTGCGCCGCGCCAACGGGGCAGCAACGACGCGTGAATGTTCAGGCACCCCAAGCGCGGCAGGGTCAGGGTCCAGGCGGGCAACAACAGACCGTAGGCGGCCACCACCATCACATCGCCCCCCGCCGCCTGCAGCGCGGCCTGCGCCTCGGCCGCATCATCAGGGTAACGGCCATCCAGCCGCAAGCTGCGCGGTTGCGACATCGCGATCCCGTGCTGCTGCGCCAGTTGCTTGACTGGCGAAGCCTGCAACTTCATGCCGCGACCAGCAGGACGGTCGGGCTGGGTCAGCACCAGAGGCACTTTGTACCCCGCGTCGAGCAACGCTTGCAGGGCCGCCGCCGCGAACACCGGCGTGCCGGCAAACACCACCTTCATGCGGCGCCTTTCAAGCGTGCGCCTCGCGCTCGGCTTTTTGCAGTTTGGTCTTGATGCGGTTGCGCTTCAGGGGCGACAGGTACTCGACAAACACCTTGCCCTTCAAGTGGTCCATTTCGTGCTGGATGCACACCGCCAGCAGGCCTTCGGCCTTGATCACCCGGCTTTTGCCTTCACCGTCCAAGGCCCGCACCCGCACCGCTATGGAGCGCTCCACGCCGTCGTAAATACCCGGCACCGATAGGCAGCCCTCTTCGCCCTTGCGGGTTTCCTCGCTGGCCCACTCCAGCTCAGGGTTGATCAGCACCAGCGGCTGGTCGCGTTCTTCGCTGACGTCGATCACGATCAGGCGTTCGTGGATGTCCACCTGGGTGGCGGCCAAGCCGATGCCATTGGCGTCGTACATGGTCGCCAGCATGCGCGGAATGATGGCGCGCACCCGGTCGTCCACTTGCGCAATCGGCTGGGCCACTTTGTGCAGTCGGGGATCGGGATAACGGAGGATGGTCAGGAGTTCGGGGTTGTTCATGGCGGCCGAGCAGCGCAGAATGGCGAGCAATGTCGTTATTTTCGCCACTTTCGGCCCCACCCGTGTACCGCAGGTGGCGATATCATTGCCATAAACAGGGCTAGAACGCAAAATGTCCCTTCAACACCACCAACGTCCAAGCCGGGGAGGAACCGTGGCGCAGACACACACCAACAACGGGACGGTCACCGGGACCCACGACATGCCGACTCACACCAACGCCTCCGCCGCTGCTCAGGCAGCTGTCTTCGTCCCCTCTGCGCGCAGACCACGACTGGCCGCTTGGGCCTTGTGGATGGCCGGTACCGTGGCCGCCAGCCAGGTGGCCGCCCAGGCCGTGCCGAACTTCCCCATCACCAGCGGCCAGCGCAGCACCGCCAACCAGGTGGCGCAAGCGGGCGTGCCGCTGAGCGAGTTGTCGCCCACCGCGCCGGAGCGCTACACCATCAAGCGCGGCGACACCCTGTGGGACATTTCGGGCCTGTTTTTGCTGCGCCCCTGGCGTTGGCCCGAACTGTGGGGCATGAACCTGCAACAAATCCGCAACCCGCACTTGATCTTCCCGGGTCAGGTGCTGGTGCTGAACCGGGTCGGCGACCGCGCCATCCTGTCGCTCGAAGGCGGCGCCACGCCCACGGTGCGCCTGTCGCCCCGCGTGCGGGCCGAATCGCTGGCCGACGCCGCCATCCCACCAATCCCGCTGAACGTGATCGAGCCGTTCCTGACCGACTCGCTGATCGTGGACCAGGGCGTGCACGACCGGGCGCCGCGCATCGTTGCAGCCCCGGAAGGCCGGGTGTTGCTGAGCCGTGGCGATCTGGCCTATGCCCGTGGCCAATACGGCGCGGGCAACGCCCTCGAAGGTGAGGCCCTCAGCGTGGCGCCGGGGCAACCGCTCCGCCACCGGGTGTACCGCAATGCCACCCCGGTGACCGACCCGGTCACGGGTGAAGTGCTGGGTTACGAAGCCCAGTTCATCGGGCAAACCGATCTGGTGCGCGGCGAAACCCTGCGCCCCAACGGCTTGACCGACATCGAGCCCGCCACGGTTCAAGTCTCCTTCTCGAAAGAAGAGATCCGCGTCGGCGATCGACTGCTGCCCGAACCCCCGCGCGAGGTACCCACCTACCTGCCGCGCCCCCCCAGCACCGCGCAGGACGGTTTGATCGTGAAAGTCCACGGGAACGCGGTTCAATTCGCCGGACAAAACCAGGTGGTCATCATCAACCGCGGCACCCGTGACGGGCTGGAACGCGGCCATGTGCTGGCGGTGCTGAAGAACGCCTCCAAGGTCACCGACACCACCGACGCGGCGCGCCCCACCCTGCAATTGCCGGGTGAGCGCAACGGCCTGATGATGGTGTTCCGCTCTTTTGACCGGGTGTCGTACGCGCTGATTTTGCAGATCACCGACGGCGTGAAGGTGGGCGACCGCTTTGTGAACCCCTGACGGCGCGCCCCATGTCCGATGAAGAGCTGGGCGCATGGTTGCGCCTGACGCTCACCCCTGGGGTGGGCAATGTGACCGCGCGCAAACTGCTGGCGGCTTTTGGCAGCGCCCCTGGTGTGTTCAGCACCAGCGTGGAAGCGCGTTCGTCCGTGGTGGGAGAGAAAACCGCCCGCGCCCTGGCTGAACCGCCTGAAACCTGGGCCCCTGCGCTGGAACAGGCGCTGCTCTGGTTGGCGAGCGCCAAGCGCCACCATGTGCTGACGTTGGGTGATGCCCATTACCCGGCCGCTTTGCTTGAAACCGCCGACCCTCCCCTCATGCTCTACGGCGTTGGGCAACTGGAAACGCTGGGCCACCCACGCAAGTTGGCCGTGGTGGGCAGCCGCAACCCGACGCCGCAAGGCGCTGAAAACGCACGCCAGTTCGCGCAAGCGCTGGCCGAACGCGGCTTGTGCATCGTGTCCGGCTTGGCGCTGGGGGTGGATGGCGCCGCCCACGAAGGTGCCCTGGCCGCAGGCGGGACCACCATCGCTGTCGTGGGCACTGGGGCCGACCGGGTGTACCCCCGGCGGCACTTGGCGTTGGCGCACCGGATTGCAGAACAGGGTTTGCTGCTGAGCGAATACCCCCTGGGCACCGCGCCACTGGCGCCCAACTTCCCCAAACGCAACCGCATCATTGCTGGCCTGTCGCTGGGCACCTTGGTGGTGGAAGCGGCGGTGCAATCGGGGTCTCTGATCACCGCCCAACTGGCGGTCGAAATGGGGCGTGACGTGTTCGCCATCCCGGGCTCCATCCACGCGCCTCAGGCCCGGGGTTGTCACGCGCTGATTCGCCAAGGCGCCAAGCTGGTGGAATCGGCACAAGACATACTGGAAGACCTGCACCTGGCGACGACGGCAGCCAACGGCGCGGCAGAAACACGCGCTGGCAACGAATGCGAGGCAGAGCGTGACCCGCTGCTGCAAGCCCTGGGGCACGACCCGGTGGGGCTGGATGCACTGCAAGCACGCACCGGGCTGAGCACACCCGAATTGCAAACCCAGTTGCTGACGCTGGAACTGGATGGCACGGTGCGCCGCTTGCCTGGCGGCCTGTTTCAACGCTTGGTCTTGGCCTGAAAGCGCGGCACTGTCGCGTGCCGGCAGCGCCTCACGCCAGCAACCGCTCCGGGTTGGCTTGCAGTTTGTCCAACGCTTGCCGAGTGGCTTGACGCGTCAGCGGCTCCGCTTGGGTGGCGCGCAACAGGCCGGCTTTGAGGTATTGCCCCACTCGCCCTTGTTGCAGCAGGTAAGCCCCGGCCGGGCCGACCACAAATAAATACAACTGTCGCCGCGGGCTGATCCAGCTCAACTGCACCGCAGCGCGAGCACCGTTGTGCTCCAAGGTGTACCAACTGCCCACAGGCAACGCTGCTGCCCAAGACCGCAAATGGGCTGGCGTCGTCTGCTCGGCATCGGGCACCACGGTGATCCCGCTGGCATCCAGTCCGGTCAGCCATTCCAAGCTGTCGCGGCTCAGGGTTGCACTGTCGCCGCTGTCGGTCAGCACCGTCTCCAGCCGCCCCAACGACTCGGTCAAGCCTGCCAGCCAGCCCGCATCCACCGCAGGGGCGCGAGAGACAAACGCGGCCGCCAAGGCTTCGCTGACGGGCTGTACCGCCCGCTCCTGCGCCTCAGCGTCCATCCCTGTCCAGGCCAACCCGTCGCGGATCTGCGCCATCAGGGCCGGCACCCGCGCGATCACCTGCGCACGCTCTTGGCGTGACGGCTTGGCACTGGCAGCCCAGAGCAAGTCGGCGGCCAATTCGCGGGCACGGCGGGCGCGTTCGTCGTCCGCCCCGTAGGCCACACTGGCGTGCGCCATCACCTCCACCCAGGTCTGGAACAGGAAGGTGCGCAATGCCTCGTGCACGGGCGCGCTGCCCAGCAAGCGCCTCAACTCGATCGTGTACTGCACCGTCAGGGCGCCGCGTTGCTCCAGCTGGCTGGCCACGTCGGTGGCGCGCTTCAAGCGCGGTTCCTCGGCCACGGCGCGGGCCAGAAATTGCTCAAACTCCTGCAACATCAGCTCATAAACGCGCCGACCCGTTTCTGGGTACTGCTCAATCACCTGAACGATGCGCTTGATCTCGCCCTCCAGTGCTTGCAACGACGCGGCAGGGTCGAAGCCCAGGACGCAAGCCCCCATGCGGTCGATCAGTTGCCGGGCGGGGTGGTCTTCCGCAGTGAGGAAGGAGGCGTCTTGCAAAGCGTGGCGAAGCACGGGCATTTGCAGCCGCGCAAACCAAACCCGCACGCTGGCGGGAATGCGGTCTTCACCCAAAATGCCGTCGAATATCAACGCCACCATTTCAATCAGCGCTTTTTCGGTGTCAGAGCGCGCAGCGTGTTTCAACGCCTGGGCCTGCGCGCGAGCCCCAAGCTGACCAGCCTCCACCGAACTCCAATCGGCGGGAGGCAAAGGCACATGAACCCACCAGCCGCTGCCCGGGCCCGCACCAACTGCCGCACCCGCCCCAGCCGTGGCCGGGAAAGCCGCCACAGGCCCTGACCCCACGGCACCCCAGCCCGGCACCCGGCTGGCCATGAAACCGGACAGGCGCTGCATCACCAGCTGATGTCCGTTTGGCGCACCCATGTCGCTGCCGGCCACCGCAGGCTCCAGCGGCACCCCACCGGAGGTGTTCATCAAGGGGACGACGTGGGTCAAGCTGCCCAGCCCACTGGGCGAGAAGGGGGTTGTTCGCACCACCTGGCCACGACCCAATGGGGCGGGCGCCGAAGGCTCGGCCCCAGCACGGCCACCGCGGCGGACCAAGTCGCGCAAGTCAATTTCGGGCAACACACCACGGGCCAACAAAAACTGGTTGGCTTCCTGGTAACCGGCCATGATGACCTTGGCCAGCAGGTTGTGCATCGTGATCTGGCAGATTTGCCAGTCGCTGCGGTTCAACCCAGCGTCCATCCAGGCCGAGACGATGGCCTGCGTCACATTGGCGGCCAGCACGGGATCGCGCTTATCGAGCTCGTCGGTCAATTCCAGCCGCTGCAAGCGCAATCGCAGCTCGTTGAGCGGCTCGTTGCCCTTGTCCACGACCACCAGCGCAGCCCGCGCGGCCAGGATCTGGTTTTCCACCAGATCTTCGTCCACCAACGACAGCGGGCCAGACACCGTGCGGGGCGCCTCATCGCGCGCTTTCAACAAAGTCGTCAGCCGGTCACGGCAGCGGTCCAGCCAGGTGGCGGACGACTTCATCAGCCGGATGCGAGCGTCATCGACACGCTGGGACGCTTCCGCGTAATGCGCCTGCTCGGCACGGGCTTGCAAGTCGTCCAGCAAGCGCTGCACCACCTGCGGCAGGTCGTCAATCACATGACGCACAAACACCTGGCGCGCTTGGCGGGCCAGGTGTGCCGGTGTTCCGTCGGGCGAACTCATGTGCAGAGTATGCCAGCGCCCCGAAGGCTTCGTTGACTGCCGGGGGGGGTCAGACCGTTGCGCCCGCGTTCGGATCGTCCGGATCCTCCACTTTCTTGGTCGGCTTGACCAAATCTTCACGGCGAATGCCCAGCCACATGGCCATGCCAGTGGCCACAAAAACCGACGAATAGATGCCGAACATGATGCCGATGGTCAGCGCCAGCGCAAAGTAATGCAGCGTGGGGCCGCCGAACAGCAGCATGGACAGCACCATCACCTCGGTCGATCCGTGGGTGATGATGGTGCGGCTCATGGTGGACGTGATGGCTCGGTCGATCACCTCTCGCGTGCTCATCTTGCGCTGGCGCTTGAAGGTTTCACGGATGCGGTCGAACACCACCACCGATTCATTGACCGAATAACCCAGCACCGCCAGCACCGCCGCCAGCACCGCCAGCGAGAACTCCCACTGGA
>CAZGDZ010000105.1:0-7160 GCA_964524855.1 uncultured Macromonas sp. | reverse complement strand
CAGTGCTCGAACGTGACGCCCGTCGCGCCGTTCGTGGTGAAGTTGTTGGCCTTCTTCATCCGGGTGGTGATGAAGCGTTCGTAGTGGCCGAGGTCCAGGTCGGTTTCGGCGCCGTCGTCGGTCACGAACACCTCGCCGTGCTGCATCGGGCTCATGGTGCCCGGGTCCACGTTGAGGTAAGGGTCCAGCTTGATGAGGGTGACTTTGAGGCCGCGCGATTCGAGCAGCGCAGCCAGCGAGGCAGAGGCGATGCCCTTGCCCAGGGAGGACACCACACCACCGGTCACGAATACGAATTTGGTCATGTCGCAGGCGAGCCAGTGCGGCCCGCGGGTGAGGAAATGGAGATTATAAAAGTAGGTGTACATTCCCGCCCATGACTGACCTCGCCGGCAAACACATCGTCCTGGGCCTCTCAGGGGGCATTGCGTGCTACAAGTCCGCCGAACTGTGCCGGCTGCTGACCAAGGCGGGTGCCACGGTGCAGGTGGTGATGACCGAGGCGGCGGCCCAATTCATCACCCCGGTGACGATGCAGGCCTTGAGCAACCGCCCCGTGGTGACCAGCCAATGGGACGCGCGGGAGCCCAACAACATGCCTCACATCAACCTGGGGCGCGGGGCTGATGTCATCCTGATTGCGCCGGCCAGCGCTGACCTGATGGCCAAGCTGGTGCAAGGCCGCGCCGACGATTTGCTGACCCTGATGTGCCTGGCCCGCCCGTTGGACCGGGTGCCCTTGCTGCTCGCACCGGCCATGAACCGCGAAATGTGGGCTCACCCTGCCACGCAGCGCAACCTCCAGCAACTGCAGGCCGATGGTGCGGTGATGCTGCCGGTGGGGCAGGGCGACCAGGCTTGCGGCGAAGTGGGCGATGGCCGCATGCTGGAGCCGGAGCAATTGCTGCACTTGTTGACGGCCCATTTCCAGCCCAAGGTGCTGGCCGGGCAACGGGTATTGGTCACGGCCGGCCCGACGTTTGAGGCGATCGACCCGGTGCGGGGCATCACCAACCATTCTTCGGGCAAGATGGGGTTTGCCATTGCCCGCGCGGCGCAGGAAGCCGGTGCCGACGTCACACTGGTGGCCGGCCCGGTGCATTTGCCCACACCTTGGGGCGTGAAGCGGGTGAATGTGCAGTCTGCATTGCAGATGCAAGCGGCGGTGGAGGCCGAAGTGGGCCGTGCGACCATTTTTGTCGCTGCGGCGGCCGTGGCCGACTGGCGCCCCGCGAGCGCCGCAGACCAGAAGATCAAGAAAGACGGCAGCGGCTTGCCGCCTGCACTGGCGTTTGTGGAAAACCCGGACATTCTGGCCGGCGTGGCTGCCAGCGAGCGGGCGCGCCGTGGCGAGCTGTTTTGCGTTGGCTTTGCGGCCGAAAGCCAGGACCTGGAAGCCAACGCCCAGGCCAAGCGTGCGCGCAAGGGCGTGCCGCTGCTGGTGGGTAACATCGGGCCGGCCACCTTTGGGCAAGACGACAACAGCTTGTTGTTGGTGGATGAGCACGGCGCAACTCCGTTGCCACCGGGCCCCAAGCTGGACTTGGCGCGCAGCCTGGTGGCCGAGGTGGCGCGCCGGTTCAACGCCCCCCGCCGCTGATTCATCGCCGCTCAGGCGGCGCCTTGCTTGCCATCCCTTTGACAGCCCCTGCAAGCGCAGTCAAAATATCAGCAATAAATTATTAACGGATGGATTGCGTTCGCAATCTGCCTTTGGAGACACCCATGCCCCCCTTCACGACACCGGCGCTGCCCACCCTCAACCGCCGCCGTTGGCTGGCCTGGTCTGGAGGCGCTGCGCTGAGCGGTGCGGCCCTGGCGGCGGTGCCCGAGGTGCGCCTGTTCGCACAGCAGGTGCAAGACTTCATTGCCGGCCCTCCAGGGCCCGATGTACCGCCGCAACAACTGTCGCCGCACGTGTGGATGGTGTACGCCAAGGAAGGCTTTCCCACCCCTGAGAACCAGGGCTTGATGGCGAATGTGGTGTTCGTGGTCACCTCGGCCGGGGTGGTGGTGCTGGACAGCGGGTGTTCGCTGCAAGTGGGGGAAATGGCCCTGCGCATGATCCGGCGCGTGACTGACCAACCAGTGGTGGCGATTTTCAACAGCCACTACCACGGCGATCACTGGCTGGGCAACCACGCCTTCGTCAACGCTTACGGGCCCAGCCTGCCCATATACGCGTTGCCTTTCACCATCGAGCAGATCAAAGGCGCGGAGGGCAACCTCTGGCGCAGCCTGATGGAGCGCTGGACCAACCAGGCCACCATGGGTACGCAGGTGGTGCCGCCCAACCAGGCGACCGAGCACGGCCGCACCTACCGGTTTGGCGATGTGACCTTGAAGATGCATTTCTACGGCCGAGCCCATTGCCATTCGGACTTGTGCGTGGAAGTGGTGGAAGACCGGTTGACCTACGTGGCCGACATTGCGATGGACCGCCGCATTGCCAACATGGACGATGGCTCTTACCCAGGTACTTTCAAATACTACGAGGCGCTGGCGAAGGCCACGGGCGAACAGTTGTGGGTGCCGGGCCATGGCCGCCCCAGCAAAACCTTGTTGCAAGACTACGGCACCTTCATGCGCGGGATTTACGAACCTTGCTTGAAGGCGGTGGAGGCTGGGCAGAGCATGGAGGCCGCCAAGGCCGCCGTGCTGGCCGACCCCAGGGTGGCGCCGCACGCCCGCACCACGGCCGGTTTTGAGAGCAACATCGGCAAGTACATCAGCCTGGCCTACCTGGAGGCCGAGAAAGAAGCCTTTTAAGCCGGGTGCGGCGGTGTGGGTTTGGCGTTGCGGTACTGCCACCAGGGCAGCACATGGCGCAGGGAGCGCACTTCACCGCTGTGTTCGGCCTGGTAGCCGGGCAACTGTGGCAATTGTTGCGCCCAACTGGGGCTGGCCAGCGCTTGGCGCAAGGCCTGCACGGCCGGTTGCTCCAGTGCGGATTTCAAGCACACTAGGTGGTAGCTTTCGCTCACCAGGGGTACAAAGTCCAGGCCGCGTGCCCGCGCTGCGAATTCCGTGCCCAGCCCGGCATCTGCGGCGCCGCTGGCCACCGCCAGTGCCACCGCGCTGTGCGACGGCTCGCAATGGTCGTAGCCCAGCACCTGTTCGGGTGACAAGCCGCCTTCGGCCAGCAGCTCGTCCAGCAGCACCCGGGTGCCAGTGCCGTGGGATCGGTTGACGAAGCGCAGCTTCCATTTCGCCAGCCGCGCCAGGCTGTCGATGCGCAGCGGGTTGCCGGACGCGACCATCAGGCCTTGGCTGCGCTGGGCAAAGCCGATGAGTTTGTGCTTGCCAGGTTTGAGCAGCGGCTGGTAGGTGCGGCGGCTCAGGCTGTGCGGCCCAGCCTGCAACCGGGTGTGGAAACCGGCCAGGGCGCAGCGGCCGTCGTTGAGGGCGCGCAGCGCGTCCACGCTGCCACAGAACTGGATGTCCAGGTGCAAGCCGGTCGTGGCGCTGGCCATGTCTTGCAGGCGGGTCAAGGCATCGTCGTGGCTGGCGTACAGGCTCAGCACGTGGGCCGATGGTTCGAACGCTAGCGCCAGTGTGCGTTCCAGTTCGGCCCGCAAGGCTTCGATCTTGGGCGCCAAACGGGCCTGCGCCAGCCGTTCCGTCCACAGCAGCTTATCGGCAAAAGCGGTCAGCGTCGCCGCTTGCCCACGTTCCCAGATGACCAATGGTTGGCCCAGGCGCTGCTCCCACTCTTTCAGTTGGCCCCAGACGTGTCGGTACGACAGGTCCAGCGCCCGCGCGGCCCCGGAGATGGAACCTTCGACCCGCACCGCGTAGAGCAGGGCCATCAGCGGGTTGTGGATCAGGGCTTCGCGTCCGCGTTGTTCGCTGAGGTGGTAACTGAAATGGACCTTGCGCATGGTGGCAGAGTGTGCCTGATCTGCCTGGGTGTTATGAATGGCTTATGTTTGCAAATTCATACCTCGTGAACACCGTGGGCGAAGCCTCGGTCTGCGGCTAGCATGGCTGGCGATGAATACATTCTCAGACAGCTTTGCCACCGCTGGGCAGTTGATCGTGTCCATGGACGCCGGGCTGTGGACCGTGGTGGGCCGCTCGCTCGCGGTCAGCGCCACGGCGTGCCTGCTGGCGTGCGTGCTGGGCTTGTCGGCCGGGGCCTGGCTGGGCGTGGCGCGTTTTCGGGGGCGGGGGGCGGCGATCACCGTGTTGAACTCGGCGCTGGCGGTTCCGTCGGTGGTGGTGGGGCTGGTGGTGTATTTGCTGCTGTCTCGCACCGGGCCACTGGGTTTATTAGGCTGGTTGTTCAGCTTTCAGGCCATGGTGCTGGCGCAGACAGTGCTGGTATTGCCGGTGGCCATGGCGTTGACCCGGCAACTGATTGAAGACGCCGAGCGGCAACATGGTGAGCAACTGGCCTCGCTGGGGGCGGGTTCGGCGTGCCGGGGGGCTTTGTTGGCCTGGGACGAGCGTTATGCCTTGTTGACGGTGGTGATCACCGTGTTTGGCCGTGCGATCGCGGAAGTGGGCGCGGTGATGATCGTCGGCGGCAACATTGAGGGCTTTACCCGAGTGATGACGACAGCGATTGCGCTGGAAACCAGCAAGGGCGATTTGCCCCTGGCGCTGGCGCTGGGCCTGGTGTTGCTGGCGGTGGTGCTGCTGCTGAATGCCATGGTGGCGGCAGTGCGCCGTTGGCGCGAGCGGGTGGATGCCGAGGCTATGCCCGTACAGGCGGGGTGGACGGCATGAGACACCCTGACAGCGTGGCACAGGCTGTGGCCCCAGCGCTGGTGTTTGAGGCCCACGACCTGCAGGTGCGGCTGGGCGCGGCGGGGCATGTGCGGGCGCTGCAGGGAATCACGTTGACCATCCGTACCGGGGAGCGGGTGGCGGTGGTGGGAGCCAACGGCAGTGGCAAGAGCACGCTGTTGCGCGCGCTGCACGGGTTGCTGCCCATGCACCAAGGGCGGCTGCAACGCGGGGGGGGGCGCGAGGCGATGCTGTTCCAGCGGCCCCATTTGTTGCGCCTGAGCGCCTTGAACAACGTGCGCTTGGGTCTGTGGCTGCAAGGGGTGCCGTGGCGCGCCACGCGCGAAAGAGCAGGGCAAGCCCTGGCCCGCGTGGGGCTGGACACCTTGGCCCATCGCAACGGCCGCGCCTTGTCGGGCGGGCAGCAGCAACGGCTGGCCTTGGCCCGTGCGTGGGCGTTGCAACCTGCGGTCTGGTTGCTGGACGAACCCACGGCCAGCTTGGATCCGCACGCCAAGCGCGAGGTGGAGGCGCTGATGGCCTCGGTGGCCAGTGAGCCCGGCGCCACCCTGGTGTTCAGTAGCCACAACCTGGGCCAGGTCAAACGCCTGGCCACCCGTGTGTTGTACCTGGAAGGTGGCCGCCTGCTGGCGGACCTGCCGGCACCAGCGTTTTTCAACGACCCTGGGCTGGCGCAAAGTTGCCCGCCAGCCTGGGCTTTTTTGCAAGGAGAGACTGCATGAAGAAACGTTTCACCCTGGGGGCCTTGGCCCTGTGTCTGGCTTGGGCAGCACAAGCCCAGTCCATCGTGGTGGCTTCGACCACCTCCACCGAACAGTCGGGCCTGTTCAGCCACCTGCTGCCGCTGTTCAAACAGGCGTCTGGCATCGATGTGAAAGTGGTGGCCCTGGGCACCGGGCAGGCGATCGACATGGCCCGCCGGGGCGATGCCGATGTGCTGTTTGTGCACGACAAAGTGGCCGAAGAAAAGTTCGTGGCCGACGGCTTTGCTTCCAAGCGCCAGGAGGTGATGTACAACGACTTTGTGCTGATTGGCCCCAAGGCCGACCCCGCCGGCACCAAGGGCCGCGATGTGGTGGCTGCGCTGAAGAAGGTGGCGGCCACGAACGCGCCGTTCATTTCCCGGGGTGACAAGAGCGGCACCCACGCGGCGGAACTGCGCTTCTGGAAAATGACCGACAACGAAGCCGCCAAAGGCAGCGGCTACAAAGAGTGCGGTTGTGGCATGGGCCCCGCCTTGAACATCGCCGCCTCCAGCGGGGCCTACGTGCTGGCCGACCGGGGTACCTGGCTCAACTTCAAGAACCGCGCCGACCTGGCGGTGTTGGTGGAAGGGGATCAGCGCCTGTTTAACCAGTACGGTGTGATGCTGGTGAGCGCCGCCAAACACCCGCACGTGAAGACGGCCGAGGGCCAGAAGTTCGTGGATTGGGTGGTGGGCGCGGCGGGCCAGGCCGCGATCGCGTCGTACAAGATCGGTGGCGAGCAACTGTTCTTTCCGAACGCCAGGCCGTAAGCCGTCACCAGGGCATGCCATCCCTGCTGGGCTGCAGGGCCTGGCGGGATTTTTTATGTGTGGTGGCTGTGTGCAACGTATGCACAGCGTTGCCGTACCAAGGCGGAACACTGGTGGACCCAGGTGTTGCCTGGCGGCACACCGTGCGGGCAACGGGTGTCACAAATGGGCCTTCCAGCGCCAGAAATGGGGGCAAACGTGGGCCTGCGCGCGGTGGCACGGAAGTTGAGGTGCAGGAAGCGTCTGCGATTCAGACGCTCCTTTTCTCCAAAACTTTCAGAGGATGACACCATGATCTACGCCGCACCCGGCACCGCCGGCGCCCACATCCAGTACCAAGCCAAGTACGACAACTTCATTGGTGGCCAGTGGACCCCGCCCGTCGATGGCCAGTATTTTGAGGTGAGCACCCCGGTCAACGGCAAGGTCTACACCCAGGCCGCCCGCTCCAACGCCAAGGACATTGAGCTGGCCCTGGACGCCGCCCACGCCGCCGCCGACAAATGGGGCAAAACCGATGCAGCCACCCGCGCCAACATTCTGTTGAAGATCGCCGATCGCATCGAGGCCAACCTGGAGCGACTGGCCTACGCCGAAACGGTGGACAACGGCAAGCCCATCCGCGAAACGCTGGCCGCCGACATTCCGCTGGCGGTGGACCACTTTCGCTACTTTGCTGGTTGCGTGCGCGCGCAGGAAGGCACGATCAGCGAGATCGACGAGAACACGATGGCGTACCACATCCACGAGCCGCTGGGCGTGGTGGGTCAGATCATCCCGTGGAACTTCCCCATCCTGATGGCGGCCTGGAAGCTGGCCCCCGCGCTGGGCGCGGGCAACTGCGTGGTGCTGAAGCCTGCCGAAAGCACGCCCATCAGTCTGCTGATTCTGG
>CAZGDZ010000104.1:1935-7184 GCA_964524855.1 uncultured Macromonas sp. | reverse complement strand
GGGGCGTAGTCGGCGACCGCTGCCGTCATGATCACGGTGTCAGCGCGGGGTGCGTGCTCATGCATCGCAGCATCGAGCTCTGCCGCGGTGCCGACCTCGACGACGGCGGCACCCGCGGGAGGATTCACCTCGAGATGCGCGGCGACGAGGGTCACGGCGGCACCCCGTGCGAGCGCGGCCTGAGCCAGCGCGACGTACTCCTCCACCGGCACTTCCTCCGCACGGCGCTGCAGGTCGAATTCGCCTGCGAAGCCGTGCGCGTCCAGCCAACGGCCCAGGGTGTGGCGCAGCAGCTTGCGCCGTTGCGAGAACGCCACCTGCACCAACTCCTCCAGCAGGTCGAAATTCAGCACCGGCGGCTGGACCAGCGGCACCATGCGCACCACGGCGCTGTCCACCCGGGGCGGTGGCTCGAAACTCTCGGGCGGAACAAACAGCACGTTGTCCATCGCGTAACGCCACTGCAGCATCACGCTCAGGCGGCCGTAATCGGCGGTGGCAGGCGCGGCCACCATGCGGTCGATCACCTCTTTTTGCAGCATGAAGTGCTGGTCTTGCACCACGTCGGCCACACCCAGCAGGTGGAACAGGATCGGGCTGGAGATGTTGTAAGGCAGGTTGCCCACCACCCGCATCGGCTCTGGCCGGCTGGCCGCCAAAGCCCGAAAATCCACCTTCAGCACATCGGACTCGATCACCGCCAGCTGCGGGTGTGCTCGCAACCGCACCGCGAGGTCGCGGTCCAGTTCGATCACCGTGAGCTGCCCCAGGCGTTCGACCAGCGGCTGGGTCAGCGCCGCCAGTCCGGGGCCAATTTCAACCACAAACTGCCCGGGTTTGGGGGCAATTTCACGCACGATCGCGTCGATGATGCCGCCGTCGGACAAAAAATGCTGGCCAAAGCGCTTGCGCGCATGGTGAGGGCGGTGCGGGCTGTGGCTCACTGCAGCGGCTCGCGGTATTCGACGTAGGCGCGGGCACGCAGATCGGCGGCCCAGTCTTCGTAGGCCTGCTCTGCCTTTTGTTCCTTCAACACGTTGCGTACCCATTCGCGTTGTTCACGTCGGCCAATTTCGGCCTGGCGCCGTTCTTGGACTTGGATGATGTGGACGCCAAAGCGCGAACGCAGCGGGGCAGACACTTCACCCACCGCGAGTTGGTTCATTACCTGCTCAAACTCAGGTACAAACATGCCGGGCGACGCCCAACCCAGGTCGCCACCGGCCTGGGCCGAGCCGTCTTGGCTGTGGGTGCGGGCCAGATCTTCGAACTTGGCCTGGTTGGCCATTACTTGTGCGCGGTACCCCGCCAGCCGTTCGGCCGCTGCTTGCTCGCTCAGTTGGGCCGACGGACGCAGCAGGATGTGGCGCGCGCGGGTCTGGGTCAGGTGCGTGTCGGGCAGTTTGGCGTTGCGCTTTTCCAGCACCTTGAGCACATGGAAGCCTGCGCCGCTGCGCACTGGATCGGACACGTCGCCGGCTTTCAGGTTGCGCGTGGCATCCACGAACAGGCTGGGGTAACGGTCGGCGCTGCGCACGCCCAGCGAGCCACCCAACTGTTTGTCCTGGCTGTCGGACAAGGCTTGCACGAGGGCGCTGAAATCTTCACCGGCCCGTGCGCGGCGCGCGGCTTCTTCGGCGCGCTGGCGCAGGCGGTTCACTTCGGCGGTGCTGGCGTTTTCCGGCACCGCCACCAGCACCTGCGCCAAGTGCAGCGTGATTCGGGCCGGGTCGGCGTTGCCCTGGTGCTCGCGCAGATAGGCGTCAATGTCCTGCTCGCTGATGCGGATGCGGTTGTCCACCTCCCGCTCGCGCACGCGCTGCAGCAGCAGTTCGTTGCGCAGGTTGGCGCGGAAACTGGCGGGCGTCAGCCCGATGCTGGTCAGGCGTTGGTGCAATTGCGCCACCGTCAGGCTGTTCTGGCGGGCCACGTTCTCTTCGGCGTCGTTGACGGCGTTGTCATCCACCTTCAGGCCGGTTTCGGCGGCCCATTGGAGTTGCGTTTTTTCGACGATCAGCCGCTCCAGCACCTGGCGCGCCAATTCATCGCGGCTGACCCCGGCGGGCGGCTCGATCCGGGCGAGCCGGGCACGCACGTCGCCGCTGGTGATGGGCTCGGAGTTCACCAGCACCACGATGTGCTCGGCGCTGCGGCTGCTGCCCGTGCTGGGTTGAGCGTCCACCAGACGGACCGTTTGGGCGCTGGCGGCGGTACCCAGGGCCAGCCCCAAGGTGGTGAGAAGGACAGAAAGCTTATTCATAACGTTCAAAGCGGCTCGGCGGGTTGACCTCTTCCCGCAGGTACTGGTAACGGGGGATGTTGTTGCGCAGCGTCTGCAGCGGGTTGGAGCCGATGCGCGAGAAGCCGGTGAATTCGAGCTGAAACAGGATGCGTTGGTTCGCGGTGCTGCGGCTTTGTTGCAGCCGCTCCAGCACCACCCGGCCAATCCAGCAGCCGCCGTCGTACTCGAAGCCGGCCACCAGGTCCACCACCTTGCGGTCGGGGATGCTGTAGTTGATGCGGCCCACGCTGTACCAGTGCCCTGGCCCCAGGCCTTGGCTGCCGCTGCTCATGGGTGCGGGTGTGCCGCCGAACAGGTCGCTCAGGGGCCATTGCCACGCCAGGTCGATCTGTTCACTTTCGGGTGTCACGTTGCGTTGCAGGCGGTAGGCGGCACTCAACACCCGGAAAGGACCCGGCTGGTAGCGGGCGCCCAGCGTGGTCCGCACCGATTCACGCGATTGCGTGCTGTATTGCAGCGTCCCGTTGAACGCCCATTGCGGCGACCAGTTCAGCGTGCCGCCGAAGAGGATGTCGCTGGCGCGCTCGGTGGCGGCAGCCTCACCCAAGTTGACGGTCTGGTCACTCAAGCGGCGGCGCTGGGCCACGCCGATGCTCGCCAGCTCCACCCCGCTGTCGCGGTCGATCAGGCGGGACGTCAGGCCCACCGTGACCGCGTGCAGGTCGGCCAAGCGATCGTGGCCGCTGTAAGGGTTGGACGTGTAAACCGTGGCGAGGTTGAAGTCGTACAGCGCGGTGTCGTAGGCGGGCAGGCTGTTTTGGTTGCGGTACGGGGTGCGTGTGTAGAACACCCGGGGCTCCAGCGTCTGGATCGCGGACTTGTCGAACAACGTCGATTCGCGTTCCAGCACCAGGCCACTGTCGAGCGAGACCGTGGGCAGGATGAAGCCCACGCTGCGGCGCCCGTCGGGCAAGGCGTCGTCGAAGCTGTAGTGGCGCGTGTGCAGTTGCAGTGCCGGTTTCACGTACCAACCTGGCGCCTGCCAGGCGCGCTCCAGCCGCGCGATGGCCAGGCTGCGGGTGCCGTTGCGGCCGTTGGCTTGCAGGGCTACCTGGGGGGAGTCGAAGCGGGTCACGTCGGCGCTCAGGTTCGCGCTCCACACGCCCAGGCCACCCAGCGAGATGGCGTAGGGTGAACGGCTGGCGCCCACCTGAGCCCGATCGTAGGGCGCCACGATGGGCGCGGACACGTCTTGCAGCGTTTGCCACGCATAGACGCCGCCGTTGAGCGACCAGTCGCCGACCCGGGTGTTCAAGGCCACCTCGCTGGGCAGCAGGCGTTGGGTGAACGTGCTGCCGCTGCGCGGGAAGTCGCGCCAGTAGTCGTCGTCGCTGACCCGGTTCAGGTTGGCGCGCAGGCCGATCGGGCCGCTGCCCGCCAGCCCGTCCAGGCCGTGCACATGCTGGACGGAGGCCGACCAGCGGTCGCGGTCACGCAGCCGGTCCGAGGCCATGTAGGCACCGCGCAACGTACCGCCATAATCGTTTTCCAGGTAGCGGTACTCGCCGCCCAAGTCCAGCCCACGCTTGGTCATCAGCGTCGGGTAGAGCGTGGCGTCGCGGTTGGGCGCCAGGTTCAGGTAGTACGGAACGCTCAGTTCCAGCCCGCTCTGGTTGTCGATGTTGATGGTGGGCGGCAGCACGCCCGACTTGCGGCGGTCCGACAGCGGGAAGCTGATCCAGGGCGAGGCCAGCAGCGGCACACCCTTGAAGCGCAGCACGCCGTTGGTGGCGGTGCCTGTTTCTTCCACGTTGTCAAATTCGATGCGGCTGGCTGTCACCATCCAGTCGGGCGTCCAGGCGCCCAACGGCGGGCGCTGGCAGGTGGAGTAGCGCACATCGTGGGCCACCGCCACGTCTTCGTTGATGAACTCGATGCGGCTGGCGTCACCCTGGCCACCTTGCTTCAAAAACTCAAAGCGCGGTTGCTGAAATTCACCTTCGAAGGTGTCCAGTTTCAGCGTAAGCGATGGGCCCTCGAACACGTTGCCCAGCCGGTTGATGCGCACCTGCCCTTCGGCGGTGGCGGTGTCGGTGGCCAGCTCGTGGGTTAATCGATCAGCGCGGATGACGGTGTCGTGCCGGCGCAGTTCCGCGTTGCCCTCGACCACGGTGTTGACGTCTGTCTGGCCGCTGATGCGGTCGCCGGACACAAAGGTGGGCGCGGCGCGCAGGGCGTCGTCGCTCAGGCGCTCCGCAAGGCGGTCGGACGGCTCCAACACCAGTCCTTGGGCGGCCGTGATGCCCCAGGGCCACAGGGTCGCACACAGGCAAGCCAGTGCCCACCCTGGCGGGGCGGGTCGCAGGGCGCGCAGCAGGGCCGGCAAACGGTGCGTGACAGGCATGGATCGGATCGAGCGGCTTTCCGGGCTCGACACACCAAGTGCCGCGCCCTTCGTAGAATAGGCGCCCATTATCCATGAGCCCCGGTGCCCTCCATGGGCGCCCATTTCCGCATGTCCTCTGTCCCCACGTCTCCCAGCCACGACATTGCCTGGACCGACCCGGCCCGCCACGCCGCCTTTGACGCATGGCTGGCCAGCGTCAGCGAACCGCATGGCTTGCTGGCCGACACCGTTCGGCTGGCCTCTGCCGACGCCAGCTTCCGCCGCTATTTCCGGGTGGACCGCGCGGGTGGGGGCAGCGCCATCGTGATGGACGCGCCGCCCGACAAGGAAAACTGCCGCCCTTTCGTGGACGTTGCCGCCTGGCTGCACGGCACGGGCGTGCGCGTGCCGCAGGTGCTGGCCTGGGACGAGCCGCAAGGCTTCATGCTGCTGACCGACCTGGGCGATCAGACCCTGCTGACGGTGCTGGACCCTGAGCGCCCCAACAGCGCCTTGCCCTGGTTCAAAGATGCAATGGTGGCCCTGCTGAAGTGGCAGACCCAGGCCCAACCCATGCCGCTGCCGCTCTACGACGAGGCCCTGCTGCAGCGCGAACTGCAA
>CAZGDZ010000104.1:0-1925 GCA_964524855.1 uncultured Macromonas sp. | reverse complement strand
CCTGGCCCAACACAAGGGTTTGGCGCTGGACGACGCCACCCGCAGTACCCTGGCCCAGACTTTTGCCCAAATCGTGCAGCGCAACCTGGCCGCGCCCCAGGTGTTTGTTCACCGCGACTTCATGCCGCGCAACCTGATGTTGCCGCGCGCCGACGATGCGGACCAGCGCCTGGGCGTGCTGGACTTCCAGGACGCGGTGGTCGGCCCCATCACCTACGACATTGCCAGCCTGATGCGCGACGCCTTCCTGACCTGGGAAGAAGACATGGTGCTGGACGTGACCATTCGCTACTGGGAGCAGGCCCGCAAGGCCGGTTTGCTGGATTTTGACGGCTGGAGCGAGGACTTTGGCGCCTTTTACCGCGCGGTGGAGTGGATGGGCCTGCAGCGCCACCTGAAGGTGGCCGGCATCTTCGCCCGCCTGACCCTGCGCGACGGCAAGCCCAAATACCTGGCCGACGCACCGCGCTTCATCCACTACATCCGCAGCACCGCGCTGCGCTACCGCGAACTGACGCCGCTGGTGCGCCTGATCGACAAGGTGGAAGGCTGGGACGCGGCCAGCGGCTTTGCCTACGGGCGCATGTGACACGGGCACAGAGCCAGCATGCCCCGTATTCACCACCCCGCCGCCCTGCAGCCAGGGCAAACCTTTGAGCTGACGCCCGAAGGCGCCCGCCATGTGCAGGTGCTGCGCCTACAACCCGGCGACACCTTGACCCTGTTTGGCGACCCGGTGGCGGGCGGTGAATGGACAGCAAAAGTGCTGCGCATGGGCCGACAGAGCGTGGAGGTGGAGGCGGTGGCGCACGCGGCCACCGAGCGCGAGCCCCGGCGCGCGGTGCACCTGGCGGTGGGCATGCCTGCCAACGACCGCATGGATTGGTTGGTGGAAAAGGCCACCGAACTGGGGGTGGCCAGCCTGCAGCCCCTGATGACCGAGCGCAGCGTGCTGCGTCTGCAGGGCGAACGGGCCGACAAAAAGCGCACCCATTGGCAGGCCGTGGCCGTGAGTGCGTGCGAGCAATGCGGTGGCAACCGCGTGCCCACGGTGCAGCCAGTGCAGACCCTGGACGCTTGGAGCCGCCAGCCGGTGGCGGGCGCCCGCGCTGTGTTGTCGTTGGCGCCGGGCAGCCAGCCGCTGAGCGTGTGGGCGGCTGCCCAGCCCATGGACCAGCCGCTGTGGCTGTTGCACGGGCCCGAAGGCGGCTTGTCCCCTGTCGAAGAACAGCGCCTGCTGTACCTGGGCTGGGCGCCAGTCAGCCTGGGGCCGCGGGTGTTGCGGGCCGAGACGGCGGCCATTGCCGCGATGGCAGTGCTGGCATTGGCCTGCTGAGCTCGCAGGCGCGGGTCACTTCCAGCGCACCAGCTCCAGCGAAACGCTGCCCTTGTCGCTGCTGAGCGTCAGCACGCCGTCCAGCACGGTGGCTTGCAGTTGCATGCTGCGCTCGGCCAGGCCGGCCAGCGCCTGCGCGCCTTCCGTGGGCAGGCGCCACACTTGCAGCTTGTCCAGTCGGGACAGTTTGGTTTCGATGCCTTTCCACCACACCTCGGCCGCGTGGTTGAACACGTACACCCGCACCGCATCGGCTTGGCTGCAGGCTTTGGCCAGCGGTTTGTCTTCGGGTTGCCCCACTTCGATCCACAGCCGCTTGCGGCCGGTGAAGTCGGTCAGGTGGGCGTCCGGATCGTTGGGGTCGGACAGGCCGGCTCCGAAGGCCAGCGTACCGTCGCCGCCACAGGTGTCTTGCAACTCGTGCGCGTTCAGGGCCAGCGCCACCAGCCGCACCATCATTCGCTCGTCTGTTTCGCTCGGGTGGCGCGCCAGCGTCAGCGCATGGTCGGCATAGTAGTTGTGGTCAATGTCGGCACCCTGCAGGTTCGCCTTGAAGATGGTGGATTTGATGGCCATGCGGAATCGTGAA
>CAZGDZ010000103.1:1089-7192 GCA_964524855.1 uncultured Macromonas sp. | reverse complement strand
GCAACGGTTTGAGAATCAAACCAATACCCGTCCACAGAAGTGGGTCAACTCCACTGAGGATGATCTGTGCAGGCTCTGAAACTGCCAAACCAACAGTTACGCACCTTGATGGTGAGCGGTATGTCGGATTGTGTGACTATGCCGCCGAGCTTAGCTCGATACCAGGCGCCGATTACCAACGACGAGGCGGGATCAGTTATGGAAAAGCGCGGTGATTGATTGTATTTTTCGAAGAAGTTGGTGTCGATTTGGAGCGTCTCACAATATACGCTCTGGCCATTAGACGGATTCGTAATCTTCACAACAGATCGGGCGGGGAGATGCAGATCTTGGAGCCAGACCCAGCCTTGGTGTGCGTCGTCGTGTAGTGCTGCAAATAGCTTCATATCTCAGCCGGCTCTAATAACTGCAAACGATAACGATGCATGCTTCACGGCGTGTCGCTAATGGCCTATTCATGGCTGCTCTTGGTTTGCGCATTGCTAAGTGCGACGGAACGCTTTAGCAACTGTCCACAGTACTCATATGCGTAGAACCGCTGGCAGTTCTTGTAGTACGAGTCACGCTGCTCTATAGCCATCTTTGCCAGCATAGGTGCAGCCTGCTCCTGTAGTAGCCGTGCTTGGTACTTTGCGCAGCCCTCCATGTCGTTGACAATGCCGATCTGAGAACAACTCGTCCACGCATTCATCAGCATGATCCCAGCAACGCTGGCATCTGTGTCAACGGACTTGCGATCGGCGTCAAATTGCTCTGCAGCTCGCCTCTTCTGCCAGTCGTTGTACAGCCCTGGGCCGACAGCCAATGCAAGGAAAAATAGCCCGATCTTGATTTTATGTTCCCACAAGATCACCGCAAACTCTGTAACCGACATGTCCCTGCGAATCATGCTCACTCCAACTTAGTGACTGTAAGACCTAACGCAAATGTGACTGGTGCTGGACGTATATTCATTCAAACAACAGGGGTATATCAACGCATCCTCCCTCATATGCCAAGCCAATAGCACACCTCATGGTGCGCAAAACCCGGAGCATTCGCCCCAGTCCCAACGGCTTCACCCCATCTCCGCGCACGCGGGCCGGGCATTTGATTTTTCTGACACCACTATAACGCAACACCCAGCGCGGTTTGGCTCTGCCGCAACACCCATGCCCTGAACACCGCCAACGCCGGCCTTTCGGCCACCTGCGGCTGCACCAAGTAATAAGCCCGTTGCGCTTTCAATGGCCGCGCACACGCCACCACCAGCGCGCCGCTGGCCAATTCGTCCTGCACCAGCAGGGTGGGCATCAGCGCCACGCCCAGGCCGCTGATGGCAGCGGCGGCCTGCATCGAAAAAAGCTCATACCTTGGCCCGGCCATGGCGCGGGGCGCGTCCACGCCTTGCGCGTCGAACCACTGGCGCCACGCCTCGGGCCGGGTGGCTTGTTGCAGCAGGGGCATGTGGGCCAGGGCGTCGGGCGCCACCTCGGCCCCACCCGCCAGCAGGCGCGGGCTGCACACGGGCAGCACGTCTTCGTCCATCAAATGGGTGGCCTGGGTGCCCGCCCATTGCTGCAGTTGCTGCGGGGTGCCGGCCCAAATGGCGGCGTCAATGCCGGTATCGGTGAACAAAAACGGGCGGGTGCGCGTCTCGAAATGCACCAGCAGTTCGGGCTGCTCAGCGGCCAGGCCGTGCAGGCGCGGAATCAGCCAACGGGTGGCGAAGGTGGGCACGGCGGCCAGGGTCAGGCTGTCGCCCTGGCCGCGCCGGCCCATCAGTTCCACCGCGTCGCGTTCCAGCGCGTCCAGGCGCTGGCGCACGTGGCGGGCGTAGTCGGTGCCGGCGGGCGTCAGCACCATGCCGTGCTGGGTGCGGCGGAACAACTGCACGCCCAAAAAGTCTTCCAGCACCGCCACCTGGCGCGACACGGCGCCTTGCGTCAGGTTCAATTCCTGCGCGGCACGGGTGAAGCTTTGGTGGCGGGCGGCGGCTTCAAAGCAGTTCAGGGCTTGGGTGGAGGGCAGTTTGCGTCGCATGGCGCCCCCAGCCTACACGGCATTTCGCACAAATGCTCATATCTGGCCCAAAATTTTTCGTTTGCGGGCGGGCCGCGCAGGGCCTACGATGGCAGCACTTTCAACCACGCTCTGCACACACCACCATGGCCGCTTCTGCCCGCTTTTCCTGGTCCGACCCTTTCCAACTCGACAGCCAGTTGACCGACGACGAACGCCAGGTGCGCGACGCGGCGCACGCCTATTGCCAGGAACGCCTGTTGCCACGGGTGCAATTGGCCTTCCGCAACGAAAGCACCGACCGCGCCATCTTCAACGAAATGGGCGAATTGGGCCTACTGGGCCCGACCATTCCCGAACAGTACGGCGGCGCCGGGCTGAACTACGTGTGCTACGGCCTGGTGGCGCGCGAGGTGGAGCGCGTGGACAGCGGCTACCGCAGCATGATGAGCGTGCAAAGCTCGCTGGTGATGGTGCCCATCAACGAATTCGGCAGCGAGGCCCAAAAGCAGAAATACCTGCCCAAGCTGGCCACCGGCGAATGGGTGGGCTGCTTTGGCCTGACCGAACCCAACCACGGCAGCGACCCGGGCAGCATGATCACCCGCGCCCGCAAGGTGCCGGGCGGCTTTTCACTCAGTGGCGCCAAGATGTGGATCACCAACAGCCCGATTGCCGACGTGTTCGTGGTGTGGGCGAAGGACGACGAAGGCCAGATTCGCGGCTTCATCCTGGAAAAAGGCTGGAAGGGCCTGAGCGCTCCGGCCATCCACGGCAAGGTGGGCTTGCGCGCCAGCATCACCGGGGAAATTGTGATGGACGAGGTGTTCTGCCCCGAGGAAAACGCTTTCCCCGAGGTGCGCGGCCTGAAAGGCCCCTTCACCTGCCTGAACAGCGCCCGCTACGGCATTGCCTGGGGCGCGCTGGGCGCGGCGGAAGACTGCTACTTCCGCGCCCGCCAGTACGTGCTGGATCGCCAGCAGTTCGGCCGCCCGCTGGCGGCGAACCAGCTCATTCAGAAAAAGTTGGCCGACATGCTGACCGAAATCAGCCTGGGCCTGCAAGGCTGCCTGGCGCTGGGCCGCATGAAAGACGCGGGCAACGCGCCAGTGGAGGTGACCTCCATCCTCAAGCGCAACAGCTGCGGCAAGGCGCTGGACATTGCCCGCACCGCCCGCGACATGATGGGCGGCAACGGCATCAGCGACGAGTACGGCGTGGCCCGCCACCTGGTGAACCTGGAGGTGGTGAACACCTACGAAGGCACGCACGATGTGCACGCGCTGATTCTGGGCCGCGCCATCACGGGCATTGCGGCGTTTTCTAACTGAGCACCGGCTCCCCATGGCCCTTCCCCCGCTTACCCCACAAGCTGCTGCGCCCGAACTACCCCGCCCACTGGCGGGCGTGAAAGTGCTGGACCTGTCGCGCGTGCTGGCTGGCCCCTGGGCCGGGCAGATTCTGGCCGACTACGGCGCCGACGTGATCAAGGTAGAGCGGCCGGGCACCGGCGACGACACCCGCGCCTGGGGCCCGCCGTGGTGGGGCGACGGCCCCGAGCGGGTGGCGGCCTACTTTTTGTGCGCCAACCGGGGCAAGCGGTCGGTGACCATCGACATTGCCAGCCCCGAAGGCATACAGCAGGTGCGCGAACTCGCCCGCGAGGCCGACGTACTGATAGAGAACTACAAAGTGGGTCAACTGGCCAAATACGGGCTGGATGCGCCCAGCCTGCAGGCCATCAATCAGGGGCTGATCTACTGCTCCATCACCGGCTACGGGCAGACCGGGCCGTTGTCGCACAAGGCGGGTTACGACTTTGCCATTCAGGCCGAGGCTGGGCTGATGAGCATCACCGGCAACAAGGGCGAAGAGCCGCAGAAGGTGGGCGTGGCCGTGACCGACCTGATGACCGGCGTGTATGCGGCCACCGCCATTCTGGCGGCGCTGCACGAGCGCCAGCACACCGGCAAGGGCCGTGTGATTGACGCGGCCCTGTTCGACGTGCAGGTGGCCATGCTGGCCAACCAAGGCGCCAACCAGCTCATCGGCCACAAGACACCCCGGCGCATGGGCAACGCCCACCCCAACATCGTGCCCTACCAGGTGTTTCCCACACGCGACGGCCACATGGTGCTGGCCGTTGGCAACGACGGCCAGTTCGCGCGCTTCTGCGCCGCAGCGGGCCACCCTGCCGTGGCGCGCGATGCGCGCTTGTCCACCAACCCGGCCCGCGTGGAACACCGGCAAACGCTGGTGCCGTTGCTGACCAGTTGGACGCTGGAACGCGACACCGCCGACTGGGTGGCTTTGCTGGACCGCGCCGGTGTGCCCTGCTCCCCCATTCTGGACGTGGCCCAGGTGATGGAACACCCGCACGTGGCCGCGCGCGGCATGGTGCTGCCCCAACGCCGCAGCGCACACGGCGAAACCCCGCCCATGGTGGCTCACCCCATTCGCATGGACGGCCAACGCCCTACCGCTGATTTGCCACCGCCTGCCTTGGGGCAAGACCAAGCCCGCTGGGCAAGCGGCGCAAGCTGACAGGCACAACGCTCAGACACCCTCCCCCAAAGGGCCGGCCTACCACCGGCCCTGTTTTTTTCTTGTTTCCGCACCGATTTGGTGCAATTTGCACCCACCCCAAGCATCCGGGGTGGCCCTGTGCACTACAGGGTTTCTGTGTATTGGATAGCAGCACTGCACAGTGGCTTCTGTACAGGCTGCATCTGTATATGTTGCAGTGGCACCAAGCCACTTACAGTGATTGGCACTGTCAGCTTGCCCATCACACAGCCTTCATGCACACATCGCAACCGCTCGTCACCTTCAAAGGCGTCCAAAAAACCTACGACGGCCACAGCCTCGTGGTGCGCGACCTGAATCTTGAAATCCAGAAAGGTGAATTCCTTTCGTTGCTGGGCCCGTCAGGCTCGGGCAAAACGACCACGCTGATGATGCTGGCCGGGTTTGAATCGCCCACCTCGGGCGACATCCTGCTCGACGGGCGAGCCATCACCCGAACCCCGCCGCACAAGCGCAACTTCGGCATGGTGTTCCAGAACTACGCCCTGTTCCCGCACATGACGGTGGCCGACAACATTGCCTACCCGCTGACGGTGCGCAAGCTGGCCAAGGCCGAGCTGGAGCAAAAGGTGAAACGCGCGCTGGACATGGTGCAGATGGGCAAGATGGGCGACCGCTACCCCTCGCAACTGTCGGGCGGCCAGCAGCAGCGCGTGGCATTGGCGCGTGCGCTGGTGTTCGACCCGCAACTGGTGCTGATGGACGAGCCCCTGGGCGCGCTGGACAAACAGTTGCGGGAACACATGCAACTGGAGCTGAAAGCCCTGCACCGCCGCCTGGGCGTCACGTTCGTGTACGTCACGCACGACCAGTCGGAGGCGCTGACCATGTCGGACCGCGTGGCGGTGTTCAACGAAGGCATCATCCAGCAGATCGCCCCCGTGGACCGGCTGTACGAAACCCCGGCCAACCGCTTTGTGGCGGGCTTTGTGGGCGACAACTCGGTGCTCAACGGCACAGTGGTGGAAGCCCAGGCAGACCAATGCACCGTGCAACTGAACGATGGGTTGCGCCTGAGCGGCGTCAACGTCAACCAGGCACAGGCCGGTGATGCCGTCCAGTGCAGCATTCGCCCCGAACGCATTCAGGTGCTGGACGCTGCCGCCAGCGCCCCGAACAACGTAGTGAGTGCCTCGCTGTCGGACGTAATTTATTTTGGCGACCACCTGCGCCTGCGCTGCGAACTGCCGCAGCAACCCGAGTTGTGCGTGAAACAGCCCTTGCAGCACCACAGTGCCCTGAGCACTGGCCAGCGGCTGAATTTGCACATCCCGGCGGAACACCTGCGCGTGTACCGCTGACTTCCTTTCCTTTCCCGTTCCTCAACCCCCTGGAGATAAGCGTCATGCAACTCAAACCCGTCCTGCTGGCCGTGGCTGCCTTGGCCGCCCTGCCCGCCCTGGCCCAGAACCTGACCGTGGTCAACTTCGGCGGCGCCAACGGCGCTGCGCAAAAGAAGGCCTACTTCGAGGCCTACGAAAAATCCTCCGGCGGCAAGATCACCGGCGTGGAATAC
>CAZGDZ010000103.1:0-1079 GCA_964524855.1 uncultured Macromonas sp. | reverse complement strand
CAAGCCCGCATCAAGGCCATGGTGGAAGCCAAGAAAATCACCTGGGACGTGGTGGAAGTGGAAAGCCCTGACGTGAATCGCGGCTGCGACGAAGGTCTGTTCGAGAAAATCGACTGGGCGAAAGTGGGCAACAAGGCCGACTTCCAGCCGGCTGCTGTGCACGAGTGCGGC
Source organism: uncultured Macromonas sp. (assembly GCA_964524855.1). Taxonomy (GTDB): domain Bacteria; phylum Pseudomonadota; class Gammaproteobacteria; order Burkholderiales; family Burkholderiaceae_C; genus CAZGDZ01. The sequence continues at coordinate 908 of CAZGDZ010000103.1, read as the reverse complement.
GTGGGCACTTTCGTGTGGTCTACCGTCATGGCCTACAACGGCGACAAGATCAAGAACGCGCCCACCACCTGGGCCGACTTCTGGGACGTGAAAAAGTACCCAGGCAAGCGTGGCATGCGCAAGGGTGCCCGCTACAACCTCGAATTCGCGCTGATGGCCGATGGCGTCAAGCCCGCCGACGTGTACAAGGTGCTGGCCACCAAGGACGGTGCGGATCGTGCGTTCAAGAAGCTGACCGAGCTCAAGCCCAACATCCCGTGGTGGGAAGCCGGCGCACAGCCACCCCAGTTCCTGGTCGCGGGTGACGTGGTCATGACCACCGCCTACAACGGCCGCATCGACGCGGCCCAGCGCGAAGGCAAGAACCTGAAGATCACCTGGACCGGCGGCATTTACGACCTGGACTACTGGGTGATGCCCAAAGGCACTCCCAACAAGGACGCGGCACTGAAATTCATTGCGCTGGCCAGCTCGCCGGATGCGCAGGCCGAGTACGCCCGCAACATCTCCTACGGCCCGACCAACACCAAGGCACTGGCCAAACTGGATGCCAAGGTGCTGGGCCTGTTGCCGACGTCGCCGGACAATGCGGTCGACGCGCTGCAGTTCAACATCAAGTTCTGGACCGACGCCGGCGAGGAGCTCGAGAAGCGCTTCGCTGCCTGGGCTGCGCAATGATGTTGGCCGGCGGAACCGATCTGGCCCAGCAGTTGCGTCGTGCCGAGCGGCGCAAAAAGGTGCGCGCTATGGCGTTGACCTTGCCGCTGCTGATTTTTTTGCTGGTGTTTTTTCTGGTTCCGCTGGCCAGCCTGCTGGTGCGGGCGGTTGAAAACCCCGAAGTGGCCGACGTCCTGCCCAACACCGGGCAGGCGCTGGCCGACTGGGACCGCAACAGCCCGCCGCCGGCC
>CAZGDZ010000102.1:0-7208 GCA_964524855.1 uncultured Macromonas sp. | reverse complement strand
AAATCGGGTTGACGCAAGGGCGCTGGGCCTTGCACCCACTGTTCAAGCCGGGTCAGCACAGCCAAGTCAAAACCCCGGCCATGCCCTTGGTAGGCAAAGGTTGCGTCGGTGAAGCGGTCGCACAACACCACCTCACCTCGGGCCAGGGCAGGGTCGATCACCTGCACCAAATGGTCGCGGCGGGCCGCGAACATCAGCAGCGCTTCGGTCAAGGCGTCCATGGCTTGGTGCAGCAACAGTTCCCGCAGGCGCTCCGCCAGCGCCGTGCCGCCAGGTTCGCGCGTCTGCGTGACATGGCGGCCCTGTGCCCGCAAGGCATCGGCCAAATGACCAATGTGGGAAGACTTGCCGGCACCGTCGATGCCCTCGAAACTCAGGAACCAGCCGGCCGGTGAAGATGACGATGGGGGCATGGGATCAGCGGTTGAGGATGTAGCGCCGCACGGCGGCATTGTGTTCGTCCAGCGTCTGGCTGAACTGGCTGGAGCCATCGCCGCGCGCCACGAAATACAGCGCCTGGGTGCGTTCAGGCCGCACCGCTGCCAGCAGAGAATCCATGCCGGGCATGGCAATGGGCGTGGGCGGCAAGCCCGCGCGGGTGTAGGTGTTGTAAGGGGTGTCGGTGTCCAGATCGCGGCGCCGAAGTCGTCCATCAAAGCCCTCGCCCAGCCCATAGATCACGGTCGGGTCGGTCTGCAGGCGCATGCCAATGCGCAACCGGTTTGCAAACACCCCCGAAATCTGGCCACGGTCGCTCGCCATGCCCGTTTCTTTTTCGATGATGCTGGCCATGATCAACACGTCGTCGGGTGAACGCAGCGGCAGGTCGGGCGAGCGCTGCTCCCAGGCTTCTTCAAGCCGGCGCTCCATGGCCGCCGCAGCCTGTTTCAGCACCAACGACGCGGGTGCGTTCTTCGGGTAGACGTAGGTGTCAGGGAAAAAGCGGCCCTCGGGGTGCGGCGCCTTCAAGCCCAGTTGCTGGGCCAGGCGTTGCGGCACATCGACCAAGTCATAGGTCAAATGGTCGGACGCGCGCAAAGCCTGCAGCACTTGCCGGTAGTTCCAGCCTTCCACCAGCGTGATGCGGCGCAGGGCCTGCTCCCCGCGCACCAGTTTGCCGAGCAGTTCGCGCGGGGTGATCCCAGGCGCCAGCTCGTAGCTGCCCGCCTTGATGTCCTGGGCTTGACCGGAGAGGCGGAACCAGGCCAGCAGCCATGCCTCCGGGGCCTCAACCCCCGCTTGCGTCAACACCCGTGCCACGCTTCGCGCCGAAGCGCCGGTCGGGACCACCACATCCAGCACCGGCTCTTGGCCCAATGTCAGGGGCAAAGGACGGTTCAGCCAGATCCACAGCGCGGCCGCCAGCACTGAGGCACCCAGTGCCGCAGCGTACAACCACCATTTCAACATTCGGAACACGGACTCAGCGCCTCGGGGAAAATACAAACACTTGATCATAAGTGAGACGCTGTCCTGCCCCAACCATGACCACCACCGCCGTAGCCATAGACCCTGCCACCGTCGCCCTTGTTCCCGAAGCTTCACTTCAGGGCGTGGCGCGCCTGCACCACCTGGGCGTCATACGCGTTCAAGGCGAGGATGCCGCCAAATTCCTTCATGGGCAATTGACGCAAGACTTTGCGCTGCAAGGCCTGAGCGAGGCCCGCCTGGCCGCGTTTTGCAACGCCAAAGGCCGCATGCAAGCCAGTTTCATCGCCTTGAAGCAGGCTCATGACGACATTCTGCTGGTGTGCGCTCTGGACTTGCTGCCCCAGACCCTCAAGCGGTTGAGCATGTTTGTGCTGCGGGCCAAGGCCAAATTGACAGACGCCACATCCGCCTTCGCGCTGTATGGCGCCAGCGGCCCGATCGCCGCTCAAGCGGTGAGCGAGGCCAAGCTGTGGGGCAAGGTAGCGCAAGACGCCGGCCTGTGGGTGCGGCTGCCAGACGCTGCAGGCCAGGTGCGGGCTCTGGCTATTTGGCCTGCGGATGCTTCAGCGGCCTTCAGCGAAACACTGGCCGAACCCGTTTGGCAGTGGTTGGAGGTGCGCAGCGGCGTCGCCACGCTGACGCAGCCGGTGTTCGAGGCGTTTGTGCCCCAAATGCTCAATTACGAGTCGGTAGGGGGCGTCAACTTCAAAAAGGGCTGCTACCCGGGCCAGGAGGTGGTGGCGCGCAGCCAATTCCGGGGCACCCTCAAGCGCCGCGCCTACTTGGTGCATTGCGATGCAGCGCTCCATGTCGGTCAAGACGTGTTCCACGCCAGCGATGCGGAACAACCCTGCGGCACGGTGGTCCAGGCGGCCGCTCATCCTTTGGGCGGCTGCGATGCGATCGTGTCCATGCAGATCACCGCCGCCGATGGGCAGCCCCTGACTGCAGGCTCACCCCAGGGCGCCACCTTGATGCTGCAGCCCTTGCCCTACGAATTGTTGGCCGACATCTGACGACTACGGCAACATGTGTCTGATCGCCTTCGCCTTGGACTTGCGTGGCGACTGCCCTTTGTTGCTGGCATCGAACCGCGACGAGTTCTGGGATCGTCCCACCCTGGCGCTGGACACTTGGACCTTGCCCACTGGGGAAGTGCTGGCCGGTGGCCGCGATCTGCGTGCTGGAGGTACATGGCTCGGCTTCAGCGCCAAGGGGCGCGTGGCGATGCTGACCAATGTTCGCAACGGCGAGCCCGATCTGGCGCCGCGCAGCCGTGGTGAATTGGTCACCCAATGGCTGGCTGGCCAGACAGAGTCGCCGGATTGGCTGACAATGGTGGCCCGCCCGCGCCCCAGCGACTACGGCGGATTCAACTTGGTGCTTGGTGACGTCACAAGGGGCGACTGGGTGTGGCTGAGCAACCGCGCGTCCACCGAGTTTGCCGCAGGCACACCGCTGCCCGTGAGCGATGGCTGGTACGGGTTGACACTGGAGCCGGGTATTTACGGGCTGTCTAACGCGGGGCTGAACACGCCTTGGCCCAAAACCCAGCGCTTGAAAGCGGCGACGCGGCAGGCTTTAGACCAATGGCCTGCGGATGGTTCGGCTCGAGACGGCAATTGGCGGGCACCCTTGTTGGCCGCTTTGCTGGACCGCCAACCGGCCGACGCCCAGGAGTTGCCGAGCACAGGCATCCCATGGGAGCGCGAACAGCAACTCTCCAGCCCCTTTGTGTACATGCCCGAGGCCGGCTACGGCACCCGCAGCAGTTTGATTGCCCATTGGCGCCACAGTCCTGAGGGTGGTCTGCTGGAACTGGAGGAATGGACCCATGCCACCGAGGCGGCGCCCCCGGCATTTGGCGACAGGGCCCGGTGGTCTTTGGACCGCAGCAGTTACAAGCGAATCTCCATGTCCACATGGGGAATGCCCACCTCCTCGTAGGTGTCGCCCACCACTTGGTAGCCCAATCGGCGGTAAAACCCTTCTGCCGTGCGCTGGGCACTCAGGCGTATGGCGTGGTCTCCCCGTTGGCGGGCCGCCACCGTCAGCGCGTTGACGATGTCGCGCCCCACGCCCGTGCCGCGCAACACGCGGTGCACCGCCATGCGCCCCACCTTGCCCACGCCCGGCTCGGCCTGCAACAAGCGCCCGGTGGCCACGGGCTGGCCCAAGCGGTTGTACGCCACCGCGTGCAGGCAGGTCTGGTCTGCCACGTCCCATTCGTCTTCGCGGGCAATGCCCTGCTCCTCGATGAACACCGCCGTGCGCACCTGTTGGGCATCTTCGCCCAATTCGCTCCAGGCGCCGGAGCGAACATTCACCATCGGGTCGCCGGCTTCGTAGGCTTGTAGCAGCACACGCAAGGGGTCGGGAATCGGCTTGGAGGTTTGTGTGGCCGGGTCGGCAAACACGTAGATCAACTCGGCGGTGATCAGGTGCTCTTCGCCCCGGAAGATCGCGCCGGTCATCGTCATCGACGAATTGCCGATGCGGCTGCAACTCAAGGCAACGTCCAGGGTGTCGTCCATGCGTGCGGAGGCGTTGAATTCGACCGAGGCTTTTTTCAAGTACAGTTCCCCGCCCAATTGGTGCATCGCGTCTTCGTAAGGCAACGCCAGGGCACGCCAGTACTCGCTGATGCCCACGTCAAAATAGGTCAGGTAGTGCGCGTTGAAGACGATTTTCTGCATATCGACCTCGGCCCAGCGCACGCGCAAACGGTGAAAAAAGCGGAAATCCTGGCGTTTCATGGACAATTGAGGGTTGGCTTGAAAGTCCTCATTATGTTGCCCCACCAGATCGAACTCCTGTCACCCGCGCGCGATGCCGACATCGGCATCGAAGCCGTCAACCACGGTGCGGACGCCATTTACATCGGCGGGCCGTCGTTCGGTGCGCGGGCCAGTGCGGACAACTCGGTGGCCGACATCGAGCGCTTGGTGCGCCATGCTCACCGCTTCCACAGCCGGGTGTTCGTCACGCTCAACACCATCCTGCGCGACGATGAACTGGAACCCGCCCGCAAGCTGGTGCGCCAGCTCTACAACGCCGGTGTGGACGCGCTGATCATCCAGGACATGGGCCTGCTGGAGCTGGACCTGCCGCCCATCCAGTTGCACGCCAGCACGCAGACCGACATCCGGACGCCTGAGAAGGCTCGTTTTTTGCAAGATGCAGGCTTGAGCCAGATCGTGCTGGCCCGCGAGCTGACGCTGCCGCAGATCGCTGCCATCCACCAAGGCTTGGGCCCGGTGGATGCCCCCAACCGCGCTGTGTTGGAGTTTTTTGTGCACGGCGCGCTGTGCGTGGCTTACAGCGGCCAGTGCTTCATCAGCCACGCCCACACTGGCCGCAGCGCCAACCGGGGCGACTGTTCACAAGCCTGCCGCCTGCCCTACGAGGTGAAGGACAACCAGGGGCGCATCGTGGCGCACGACAAGCATGTGCTCTCGATGAAAGACAACAACCAAAGCGACAACCTGCGCGCCCTGATCGACGCGGGTGTGCGCAGCTTCAAGATCGAAGGCCGCTACAAGGACATGGGCTATGTGAAGAACATCACCGCCCACTACCGGCTCTTGCTCGACAAAATTCTGGAAGACAGCCAGTCGTCGGCCAGCCCATTGGCTCGGGCCTCCAGCGGCCGCAGCACCTTCACCTTCACGCCCGACCCAGACCAGAACTTCAACCGAGAGTTCACCGACTACTTTGTGCAGGGCCGCAAGGAGGACATCGGTGCCTTCGACACCCCCAAAAACCCAGGCCAGCCGATCGGCTGGGTCACTCGCGTGGCCGCCGATTGCGTGGAACTGGAAACCGAAGACCTGGCCACCGAACTGCAAAACGGCGACGGCCTGTGTTACCTCGACCTGCAAAAAGAACTGGTGGGGCTGCAGACCAACCGGGTGGAAAAGCTCGGCCCTGGCAAGGAAGGCGGCACGGTGTGGCGCATTTTCCCGAAAGACCCAATGGCCGGCTTCAAGGATTTGAAGCGCGGCACCACCGTGAACCGCAACCGCAGCATGGACTGGGTGCGCACGCTGGAGAAGAAATCCGCCGACCGGCGCATTGACGTGTGGATGGCGCTGACCGCTGCCCCTGCGGGCCTAAAGCTCACGCTCACCGATGAAGACGGCCACGTGGGCCACGCCGAACTGGCAGGCGCCTGGGGCTTGGCCAAAGACCCGTCGCAAGCAGCTGACAAATTGCGTGAACAACTGGCCCGCCTGGGCGACACATTGTTCCAAGCGAGTGACATTCAGGTGGATTTGCCGCAGCCATGGTTTGTGCCCGCATCGCAGCTCAACGCCCTGCGGCGCGATGCTGTGGCCAACCTGGAAGTGGCCCGTGCGGCAGCGTACGCCCGCTCCCCGCGCGCTGTGCCAGTGGAGCCACCCGCGATTTACCCCGAAGACACCCTCACCTACCTGGCGAACGTCTTCAACCAAAAGGCACGAGACTTTTACAGCAAGCACGGCGTCAAGGTGATTGCCGCCGCCTACGAGGCACACGAGGAAGAAGGTGAAGTCAGCCTGATGATCACCAAACACTGCGTGCGCTTCTCACTTAGCCTGTGCCCCAAGCAAGCCAAGGGCGTGACTGGGGTACAGGGCACCGTGCGCGCGGAGCCGCTGCAGCTCATCAACGGCAAGGAAAAACTGACCCTGCGCTTTGACTGCAAGCCCTGCGAGATGCACGTGGTCGGCAAAATCAAGCGCAGCGTGTTAAACCAAGCTGCCGCGCAGCCGGTGACGTTCTACAAAACCCGGCCCAACGCAACTGCAGCGCACTGAGCCCAACGGGCTTGGTCTTTACACGTAGCCTGCGATGGCCGGCGCGGTGTGGCGCATGTGCAGTGACAGCCCCAGCGCCGCCATGTGATTGGCGTTGCGCCCCAGGATGGTCTGCGACAAAGGCAGGAATTCAGCCTCTTCGTAACGGGCGTGTGCTTGGTACTGGGTCACCAAGTGCTGAATGGCGCCGACGTCCACCTCCGCGCCCTGCCCTTTGGCCACTTTTTTCAGACCGGGCTCCAGGCGCTTCCACACACCTTCCAGCTCGCGGTGTTCGTCAGTCAGCCGCTTGACGATGCCTTGCACCCGATCACGCTCGGCCCCAGTCTCAGCGCTAGCTAACACCGCGGGGAAGAGCTCGCGCTCTTCGTCCAGGTGGTGTTCGAAAATCGCTTCGCGGAAGAAATCGACCGCCTTTTCAGCGATCTCGCGGGCGCGGGCCGCAGGCTCCAGCAACGCGGGCAATTCGCCCAGCATGTCCAGCTTTTTCACGATGCCCACGTGACACTGTGAAAAATCCTGGATTGGGGTGTCGTCGAGGGTGTGGGATTGGGCGCTCATCAGGTCTCCAGAATGGCTATGGTTGGTAACCAGTCTAGTGACCCGATGGATGATCGACCTTGACGGACGTCAAATCATCCCAAATCAGCCCACCCACTTGCGCGCGTTGCGCCAAATGCGCATCCACGGGCTGTCGGCGTCCAGGCCACCGCTCTTGGCCGCGTCGGTCCAACTCATCTGGATGTTGCGGAACACCCGCTCCGGGTGCGGCATCATGGCGGTGAAGCGGCCATCGGCGGTGGTCACAGCCGTCAGGCCACCCGGGCTGCCGTTCGGGTTGAACGGATAGGCCTCGGTGGCGGCACCGGTGTTGTCCACATAGCGCATGGCCCCAATGACGGCATCACGGTTGCCACGGTGCTTGAAGTTGGCGTAACCCTCGCCATGCGCCACGGCGATGGGCAGGCGGCTGCCCGT
>CAZGDZ010000101.1:0-7216 GCA_964524855.1 uncultured Macromonas sp. | reverse complement strand
CCAGCTCCGTGAGGCCCAGACGCGGGTCGCACAGCAGCACCACGCCCGTCAAGTTGGGGCGGCTGACCAGGTAGTTGGCCATCACCTGCTGCCAGCGTCGCTTGGCTTCCTGCGGCACCGCCGCGTAGCCGTAGCCCGGCAGGTCGGCCAGCACCGCGTCGGTGGTGCCTTGCTTGCCCAGCGCAAACAGGTTGATGCTTTGGGTGCGTCCCGGCGTTTTGGAGGCAAACGCCAGCCGCTTTTGCTGCGTCATGGTGTTGATGCAGGTGGACTTGCCCGCGTTGGAACGGCCCACAAAAGCGACCTCCGGCACGTCCAGCGTCGGCAGGTGGTGCAATTGCGGGGCTTCTGTCAGAAACCGGGCAGTGTGCAGCCAGCCGTGAGCGATCTTGACATCGGCCGTCGGGCCGGAAGTGGGGTTGGTTTGGGTCATGTAAGCCTGAGTATTTCTGAGCATTGTAAAATCTCGCCGTTTTGCCTTCATCTGTCGCAATCCACGCCCTTGCACACACAATGAAATCTTTCGCCTCGCTCATCAGTGCCGCTGCACTTGCCACGCTGTCCTTGTCTGTATACGCGCAGGCCGCCAAACCCGACCTGAAGAAGGGCGCTGAGTTGTTTGGTCAGGTGTGCGTGGCCTGTCACGCGGCCGATGGCAATTCCACCATCGCCGCCAACCCCAAACTGGCCCGCCAGCACCCCGAGTACTTGATCAAGCAATTGCATGAGTACAAAAACGGCAAGCGCGCCAACGCGGTGATGACCGGTTTTGCCAGCGCGCTGTCGGACGACGACATGCGCAACATCGCCTATTGGCTGGCCGAGCAAAAGCCCACCACCGGCTTTGCCCGCGAAAAAGACCTGGTGAATTTGGGTGAGCGCATTTACCGTGGTGGCCTGGCCGATCGCAACGTGGCCGCCTGCGCTGGCTGCCACGCTCCCAACGGCGCTGGCATTCCCGCCCAGTACCCGCGCCTGGGCGGCCAGCACGCCGACTACACCTCCACGCAAATGAAAGCGTTCCGTTCTGGTGAACGCAAGAACAGCGTGCAGATGACCCAGATCGCTGCCCACATGAGCGACAAGGAAATCGCGGCGGTGGCCGATTACATCGCCGGTTTGCGTTGAACCAATTTTTCGCAAACGACTCTCAAGCTGGGCAGGTCTTTTCGGGCCTGCCTTTTTTTGTGGCATTCACAGGCAGACATGACGGCTTCCACCGCGGGATTTGAAATCAAGGGCAGCTCGCAACGGCTGAGTGCGGCGGTGGAGTTGCTGTCGTCGATGCGGTTTGCCATTGCGTTGCTGACGGTGATCTGCATCGCTTCGGTGGTGGGCACAGTGCTCAAGCAGCACGAGCCGCTGAACAATTACGTCAACCAGTTCGGGCCGTTCTGGTCCGAGGTGTTTGGCCGGCTCAGCCTGTACTCCGTCTATTCGGCTTGGTGGTTTCTGCTGATTCTGGCGTTTCTGGTGCTCAGCACCAGCCTGTGCATCCTGCGCAACACGCCCAAAATCCTGACCGATCTGCGCCAGTACAAAGAAAACATCCGCGAACAAAGCCTGAAGGCGTTCCCGCACAAAGCCCAGGTGACGCTGCAGGAAAACGCCGAAACGGCCGCGCACCGCATGGGGCAGGTGTTGTTGGCTGCGGGCTGGAAGGTGCGGCTGCAGCGTCGCGAAACCAGTCAGGGCGTGGGCTGGATGGTGGCCGCCAAGGCCGGTGCCGCCAACAAGCTGGGCTACATCGCCGCGCACACGGCCATCGTGCTGGTGTGCATTGGCGGCCTGCTTGACGGCGATCTGGTGGTGCGCGCGCAAATGTGGTTCAGCGGGAAAACGCCGTTCACGGGTGGTGGCATGATTGCCGATGTCCCGGCAGAGCACCGCCTGAGCGACCGCAACCCCACCTTTCGGGGTAACCTGTTGGTGACCGAAGGCACCCGTGCCGGCACCGCCATCCTGGCGCAGCCGCAGGGAGTCATTCTGCAAGACTTGCCGTTCGACGTCGAGCTCAAGAAATTCATCGTGGAGTACTACTCCACCGGCATGCCCAAGCTGTTTGCCAGCGACATCATCATTCACGACCGCCAGACTGGCGAAAGCCGTGAAGCGCGGGTCGAAGTGAACCACCCGGTCAGCCACCGGGGCATCCAGATCTACCAGTCCAGCTTTGACGATGGCGGTTCCCTGTTGAAGCTGAAGGGCGTGCCCATGGGCGCAGCCGTGGCGCCACTGACAGTGCAGGGCCGGGTGGGCGAAACCACGCCGCTGACCAATGGCGACCAGCGCTTGTTGCTCGAATTCACCGGGCTGCGCGTCATCAACGTCGAAAACTTCGCCAACACCACCCAAAGTGGTGCCGATGTGCGCAAGGTGGATTTGCGCCAGGCCATCGAAGGCCGGCTGGGTTCTGCGCACAAGACGATGACCGAGAAAGAACTGCGCAATGTAGGCCCTAGCGTGAACTACAAACTGCGCGACGAAGCCGGGCAGGCCCGCGAGTACCACAACTACATGCTGCCGATCGACCTCGATGGCAACCGGGTGTTTGTGCTGGGCGTGCGGGACACCCCGGCGGAGCCCTTCCGCTACCTGCGTGTGCCCGCCGACGAAAACGACGCGCTGGACGGCTTCGTGGCCTTGCGAGCCGCCTTGGCCGATGCCGGTTTGCGCCGCGAAGCCGTGCGCCGCTATGCCGCCGAAGCCGCGCGTGGGCAGCGCGACGAAATGCAGCAGGCCTTGGCCGTGTCGGCCCAGCGCGCGATGGAACTGTTTGCGGGCACCGACCCCGAAATCGACAAGCTGCCGCGCAACGGATTGCCCGCTTTGGGTGGACTGCAGGCTTTGTCGGCCTTCATGGAAGCCAACGTGCCCGAGACCGAGCGCGACAAGGCCGGCGAAGTGCTGCTGCGCATCCTCAACGGCACGCTGTTCGAGCTGTACCAGCTCAGCCGCGAGCGTGCCGGCCTGCCGCCGTCGCCGCGCGACGAACGCAGTGCCACCTTCATGACCCAGGCGGTGCTCAGCTTGAGCGATTCCTTTTTCTACCCGGCCCCGCTCACGTTCCAGCTCACCGATTTCGAGCAGGTGCAGGCCAGCGTGTTCCAGGTGGCTCGCGCACCGGGCAAGACCATCGTCTACCTGGGGTGTTTGTTGCTGATCATCGGGGTTTTTGCCATGCTCTATGTCCGCGAACGCCGCCTGTGGGTCTGGCTCGCGCCCCAAAACGAAGGCACCCAAGCCACCATGGCCTTGTCGTCCAACCGCAAGCTGCTGGACAACGACCGCGAATTTGACACCCTGAAACACCGTTTGCTGAACCAACCTGCCAAGGCAACGCCATGAACGCAGCCACCCAGACCGTCGATCTGAAAAAAGACATTGGTGCCACCGGCCAGACGTCCGGCTACCTGGCCCGCCGCAGCTGGTGGGACTGGCTGTTTGCGCTGCTGGTGGTGGCAGGTGGCGTTTACGCCATGGCCTTGTACAACGCCCACATGGACGTTTACGAGCAGGCGATTCTGGTCGGCACCGTGCCCAGCCTGATCGCGCTGGGCTGGTTCTGGCGGCCGGTGCGACAACTGACCTTGGTGGTGACAACATTGTCTTTGTTGGCCATCTGGCTGTACCAGGTGGACGGTGTGCCGCAGGTGGGGCGCGCTGACGAAGCCTTTTTGTTGAAATATTTCATTTCCAGCCAGTCGGCCATCCTGTGGATGAGCATGCTGTTCTTCATGGCCACCGCGTTCTACTGGCTGGGGATTTTTTCACGCTCCAACGCCGATGCGTTTGAGCGCATTGGCTCGCGCCTGACCTGGGTGGCCGTGACGCTGGCCCTGGTGGGCACCATGGTGCGTTGGTACGAAAGCTACCTGCTCGGCCCGGACATCGGCCACATCCCGGTCAGCAACCTGTACGAAGTGTTCGTGTTGTTTTCTTGGTTGACGGCCGCCTATTACCTGTACTACGAAGACCGTTACCAGACCCGCCGTATGGGTGCATTTTCGATGCTGGTGGTGAGTGCTGCGGTGGGTTTCCTGCTGTGGTACACCGTGGTCCGCGAGGCGCACGAAATCCAGCCGTTGGTTCCCGCCCTGCAGAGCTGGTGGATGAAGCTGCATGTCCCAGCCAACTTCATCGGCTACGGCACCTTCGCCATTGCCGCCATGCTGGCCTTTGCTTACCTGATCAAGCAAAGCGCCACCGAAACCCGCTGGTACAAACTGGCACCGCTGTGGTTGTTGGGGGTGGTGCTTTGTTTTGAACCGCTGGTATTCCGGCAAGGCGCGGTTGAAGGTGGCAGCAGTTACTGGTTTGTGTATTTTGGCGTGTCCGCCTTTATCGTCGGCGGCATTTTGGCCGCCCGTCGCCGCATTGCTGAGCGTCTGCCCGCGCTGGAGGTGATGGATGATGTGATGTACAAGGCCATTGCGGTGGGCTTCGCGTTCTTCACCATTGCCACCGTGCTCGGCGCCCTGTGGGCGGCCGAGGCCTGGGGCGGCTACTGGAGCTGGGACCCGAAAGAAACCTGGGCCCTGATCGTCTGGCTGAACTACGCGGCCTGGCTGCACATGCGGCTGATGAAAGGCCTGCGTGGCACCGTGGCAGCATGGTGGGCGCTGGTGGGGCTGGTGGTCACCACCTTCGCTTTCCTGGGGGTGAACATGTTCCTCAGCGGCCTGCACAGCTACGGCGAACTGTAACCAACGCACAAGGGGTGAGCGCATGTTGATCCGAACCGCGAACGATGGCTTCAATCACCCCCTGCCCAGCGACATCACGCCGCGCAGCGCTTACCTGCAGCGGCGCGCTGTGTTGCAGCAGATGGCGGCGGGTGCTGGCGGCGCTTGGCTGGCGACCTGGGCGGGCCGTGACGCGTGGGCACAAGGCTCGCCTCGCCCTGGCAAACTGCCGGCGCTCAACAGCACGCCGTCCACCGTCCCGGGTGCCAGCACCATGGAAGTGCTGACCCCGTACCGCGACGCCAGCACTTACAACAATTTCTACGAATTCGGCTTGGACAAGGCCGACCCCGCGCGGTTGGCGGGTCGCCTGAAAACCCGGCCCTGGACGGTGCAAGTGGAAGGTTTGGTGGGCAAGCCCCGCACCTTCGACCTGGACGATCTGCTGAAGTTGTCGGCGTTGGAAGAGCGGGTGTACCGCCTGCGCTGCGTCGAGGGCTGGTCCATGGTGATCCCGTGGGTGGGTTATTCTTTGTCGGCCCTGCTGCGCCAGGTGGAGCCCCTGGGCAGCGCCAAGTTCGTGGAATTCCACACCCTGGCCGACCGGGACACCATGCCCGGCCTGAAGTCGTCCGTGCTGGGCTGGCCCTACGTCGAAGGGCTGCGGCTGGACGAAGCCCAGCACCCGCTCACTTTGCTGACCCTGGGCATGTACGGTGAGGTGTTGCCGAACCAGAACGGTGCGCCCGTCCGCTTGGTGGTGCCTTGGAAGTACGGTTTCAAGAGCGGTAAGTCGATCGTGAAGATCCGTTTGGTGGAGAAGCAGCCGGCCACGGCCTGGAACGTGGCTGCGCCCGAGGAGTACGGCTTTTATTCCAACGTCAATCCCGATGTCTCGCACCCGCGCTGGAGCCAAGCGTCCGAGCGTCGGATCGGCGAGGGGGGCCTGTTGGCCAAACGCCTGAAAACCCAGTTGTTCAACGGTTACGCGGCCCAGGTGGGGCAGATGTACGCCGGCATGGATTTGCGCCGCTTTTACTGAGGTGACGGCCATCGTTTGGCACCGCCGCTTGTCGGCACCCTGGGTGCGCTGGCCGCTGTGGGTGTTCTGTGCAGTTCCTGCGCTGTGGTTGTGGTACCGCGGCTTTGCCGGTTTACTGGGCCCCAACCCGGCCGAGGCGCTGATCCGCGGCTTGGGCGAGTGGACCTTGCGTTTCCTCTGCCTGACCTTGGCTGTGACGCCGTTGCGGGTGATGCTGGCTTGGCCCGCCTTGGCCAGCTGGCGCCGGGGGTTGGGGGTTTGGACCTTTGCCTACGCCAGCCAGCACCTGCTGGCCTACGCTTGGCTTGACATGGGACTGGACCCTGCGCAAGTGTGGGACGACGTTTGGCAGCGCCCTTTTATCCTGGTGGGGATGGTGAGCTGGCTGGCCTTGTTACCCCTGGCCGCCACCTCAGTGAACGCGGCGGTGAGGGCGCTGGGGGCCGCCCGCTGGAAGCGTTTGCACCGCTTGGTGTATGCCGTGGCGGTGCTGGCGGTGGTGCATTTCTACTGGATGCGAGCGGGCAAGAACCACTTTGGCGAGGTTTACCTTTACGGGGCCGTGTTGGCCTGTGCCTTGGGTTGGCGCATCTGGGCCCGGCTTCAGCCCAGCGCCAGGGGGCGTTCCAGCCGCAGTTGATCATCCACCGATTCGCGCTGCCGAATCAACTGGCTGTGCGTGCCATCCACCAGCACTTCGGCCGCCCGGCCTCGGGTGTTGTAGTTGCTGGACATGCTCATGCAGTAAGCACCGGCGGAACACACCGCCAGCACGTCGCCTGCCTGTACGTTCAGTGAACGGTCGTGGCCCAGCCAGTCGCCGCTTTCGCACACCGGGCCCACCACGTCCCAGGTGGTCTCGTCGCCGCTGCGGGGCTGCACCGGTACGATGGCATGGTAGGCCTCGTACATGGCCGGGCGCGGCAGGTCGTTCATCGCCGCATCCACGATCAGGAAGTTTTTGTGTTCGCCCGGCTTCAGGAATACCGCCTGCGTCAGGCAAATGCCAGCGTTACCCACCAGCGAACGGCCGGGCTCGATCATCAACTGGCGTTGGCCGTAACCGCGCGCGTCCAGCTTGGCCAGCAAGGCTTGCCACAAAGCATCGGCCGCCGGTGGCGTGTCGCCTTGGTAGTTGATGCCCAGGCCGCCGCCGAAATCGATGTGTTCCAGCGGAATGCCAGCCGCCTCGATCGCATCCACCAGGTCCAGAATGCGGTCCATGGCATCCAGGTAGGGGCTGGTTTCGGTGATCTGGGAGCCGATGTGGCAATCAATGCCCGAGACCTTCAGGCCTGACAAACTGGCCGCGTGGCGGTAAGCGTCCAGCACCGCGTCATGCGCGATACCGAACTTGTTGCCTTTGAGTCCGGTGGAAATGTAAGGGTGGGTTTTGGCGTCCACGTCTGGGTTCACCCGCAGGCTGACGGGCGCTCGCACGCTCAAGCCAGACGCCACTTCGTGGAGCACATCCAGTTCGGGCAGGCTT
>CAZGDZ010000100.1:0-7223 GCA_964524855.1 uncultured Macromonas sp. | reverse complement strand
GCAAAGCCGATGCTCGACGGATCGCGCTCGCCGGTGACGCCCTCACGGGCGTAGACCGCGCAGTCCTTGAGCTCACGCCCCAGCGCCTGGGCCAGCACCTCGCCCATCTTCAGCGCGGTGCCGCTGGGTGCGTCCACCTTGTGGCGGTGGTGGGCCTCGACGATTTCAATGTCGTAGCCGGTGGCCATGGCCTTGGCCGCCATCTCCAGCAGCTTCAGCGTCACGTTCACGCCCACGCTCATGTTGGGCGCCATCATGATGGCGATGTGCTTCGATGCCTCGGCGATCTCGGCCTTCTGCTCTTCAGAGAATCCCGTAGTGCCGATGACCAGCTTCACGCCGTGCTGCACACAGGCTCGCAGATGCGCCATGGTGCCTTCGGGGCGGGTGAAATCGATCAGCACCTGGCTGCTGGCCAGCGTGCCCAGGTCGGCGGCAATGGCCACGCCACTGGCGTGGCCCAGGAACCCAGCGGCATCCTGGCCCAGGGCTGGGCTGCGCGGCAGGTCCAGCGCACCGCTCAGGGTGCAATCGTCGGCCGCGTGCACGGCTTCAATCAACATGCGGCCCATGCGGCCGCTGGCGCCAGCAATGCAGACGCGGTGTAAGGATTCGGTGTTCATGACGGTCAACGGGGTTCCAGCGGCGGGTAGCTGGCGGCGGCGGGCGCGGCCGGGGCGGTGGGTGTGACGGCCGGCGCCGGGTTCTTGTCACGGAAGGCCTGCAACTGCTCGGGCGTGGCCTCCAGCACCGGCGGCTTGGCGCTGGAGCGGCGCACGTCCAGCGACGCGACGAACTCTTCTTCGGTCGGCAGCTCGTCCGCTTCGATGCGGGCCAGCGTGTTGCCGTCAAAGAACACGGTCACGCGCCGCATCTGCGGCTCCTGGCCCTGGCGCTTGAAGGTGAACACATAGTCCCAGCGGTCGGCGTGGAACACGCTGGCCACCAGCGGGGTGCCCAGCACGGCCTGCACCTGCTCGCGTGACATGCCGGACTGCAGGGTTTGCACCTGTTCGCGCACCACCACATTGCCCTGCAGGATGTCGATCTTGTAGGGGGTGATCAAACCGCCCAGGGTGCTGGCAGAGACCCCCACGTTCTTGAGCGTGGAACAGCCAGCCAGCGCGGCCAAGGACAGAGCCAGCACAGCACACGCGGCCCGTCGGGCGGGCGACAAAGAGGGGGAAAACTTCATGGCGTTGCAGTCTTGCATAGGGCGCTGCGCACGGGCGCGGGCGCGAAGTTATATCATTCGACCCATTGTAGCTGTGGGCCCGGCGGGCGGGGCTGCGCGACGGAGCCAGCATGAACAACATCGAAGAACTGAAGAACACCAGACTCAAGGCAACCCTGCCCCGGCTGAAGATCCTGGACATCTTTCAGGGGGGCAAGCAGCGCCACATGACGGCCGAAGATGTGTTCCGCGTGCTGCTGGAGGAGCGCTCCGACATCGGCCTGGCCACGGTGTACCGCGTGCTGACCCAGTTTGAGCAGGCCGGCCTGCTGATCCGCAGCAACTTTGAGTCGGGCAAAGCGGTATACGAACTGAACGAGGGCAAGCACCACGACCACCTGGTCTGTCTGGATTGCGGTCGAGTGGAAGAGTTCTACGACCCCGAAATTGAGAAACGCCAACAGCGCGTTGCGGTGGAGCGGGGATTTGACCTGCAGGAACACGCTTTGTCGCTGTACGCGAATTGCGTGAAGCAGGATTGTCCGCACCGCCCGGCCGGCCGGCGTTGACGGGTCGCGCGACTCAGAGGCCGCGCATCATGGCGTCGCGCTGACGCTGCACAAATTCCTGGTAGGTGTCGATGCCGCGCAACTGCAGAATGGTGTTGCGCACCGCCGCCTCCACCAGCACGGCAATGTTGCGGCCCGCCACCACCTGGATCACCGCTTTGCGCACCGCCACCCCCAGCACGTCCTGGTACAACGGCTCGTGGGGCAAGCGCTCGTAGTCGCGCTCCATCGTTTCGCGGCGCACCAGGTGCACGATCAGGCGCAGGCGCATTTTGCGGCGCACCGCCGTTTCGCCAAAAATGGCTTTGATGTCGAGCAGGCCGATGCCGCGTACTTCCAACAGGTTTTGCAACAGGTCGGGGCAGCGCCCTTCCAGCGTGGTCTGGTTCACGCGGTGAAAATCCACCGCATCGTCGGCCACCAGGCCGTGGCCGCGCGAAATCAGCTCCAGCCCCAGTTCGCTTTTGCCCAGGCCGGATTCGCCGGTGATCAACACGCCCAAGCCCAGGATGTCCATGAACACCCCGTGCAGCGTCGTGCGCTCGGCGAAGTGGCGCGACAGGTAGGAGCGCAGCACGTCGATCACGAATGCCGCCGAGTCTTCGGTGGTGAACAGGGGAATGTGCGCCCGCTCGCACATGGCCAGCAGCTCGGCCGGCGGTTGCTGGTCATCGGCCACCACCAGCACCGGCGGCTCCAGCACCACGATGCGCGAAACGCGCCGCCGGCAGTCTTCTGGCGTGGCGTTGGTGAGGTACGCGATTTCCTTGGCGCCCAGCACCTGCACCCGGTAAGGGTGGATGTAGTTGAGGTAGCCGACCAGATCGGCACCTGAGCGGGCATCGCTGACGGCTTTGTCTTCAAACCGGCGCTCAGACGCGCTTTGGCCCGCGGCCCAGTGCCATTTGAGGGTTTCGCGGTGATCCTCGAACAGGACGTCGGCGCTGACAGCGGTGGGCTTCATGCCACGGCGGGGGTAGCGTCAGCCCGACGGTCAGGCATCAGGCGGCGGCGTGAGCCGACTGCCAATTGGCAATCAACTGGTGCAGATCGGCAGAGGCCGCGCTGGATTTCATCTGTTCGCGCAGGGCGCTGTCGCTCAGCAGCTCGGCGATTTCGGACAGGATTTCCAGGTGCTTCTGGGTGGCGGCTTCGGGCACCAACAAGAAGATCATGAGGCGCACCGGCTGCTCGTCGGGCGCGTCAAAACCGATCGGGCTGGCCAACTGGAACACGGCCGCCAGCGGCTGCTTGAGCCCCTTGATGCGGCCATGCGGGATCGCCACGCCGTGGCCGAGCCCGGTCGAGCCCAGGCGCTCACGCGCAAACAGACTGTCGGTGATCAGCGCACGGTTGAGCCCATGCAGGGATTCAAAAAGCAAACCCGCTTCTTCGAACGCGCGCTTTTTGCTGGTGGCATCCACAGCAACCAACACCTGTTCGGCGGGCAAGATGGCAGAAAGACGATTCATACTACGGCCTCACGGAGGGCAGATTATGCCTTTCTGAGGGTTTCTGCCTAGTCCCCAAAAACAAACACGCCGCTTGACAAAACAAGCGGCGTGCTGCAATGCAATATACCGACCGGGATTTATTGCAGTTCGCGCTTCACTGTTTCGTGGTGGTGGTCCTGCACTTTTGTCTTGTAGCGCAGCACCTGGCGGTCCAGTTTGTCGGCCAGTTCATCCACGGCGGCGTACAGGTCGGCGTGGGTGCTTTCGGCAAAAATATCCTTTCCTTTGACGTGGATATTGCACTCGGCTTTCTGGCGGTGGTCCTTCTCCTTGATTTTGTCGACTGTCAGCAAGACCTTGATGTCCACGACTTGGTCGAAATGCCTTGAGATGCGGTCCAGTTTGGACGTGACGTACAAGCGCAAGGCGGGCGTGATGTCGAGGTGATGACCACTGATCGTCAGGTTCATGAAGAGCCTCCTTTGCTCCGGTTGACCAAGCTTTGGCGGGGCCCCGCCAAAACCACGAGAAACGATGGACCTTGGCTGCACTATGCCTGCTTCGGCGCCGATCGGCAAGCTTGCAGTGCAGCAAAATGCCTGGACTTTGCGGGTCTTTTGATGCCGGTCAAGCGGGGGGCAGCGACACGGGGCCGCGAGCCTCGCCGTGCAAGGTCAGGCCGCGGGCCACCCAAATGCTCAACACACTGGCCATCACCCCGATCAACGCGGCCACCCAATAGTGGCGCACCAGGCCCGCCGCGTCGCGCTGGATGATGAGCCCGCCGACGAACGTGGCGGTGCCCATGGCGGCCGACTGCACCGCCGCGTTGAACGCCATGAAGGTGCCGCGCAAAGCCGGTTGCGCCGCCGAAGTGACGATGGCCATGCCCGGGATCATGCGCCCGCTCATGACGACGAACATGAGTGTGGTGACCGCCAGCGCCGCCCACAGCGGCACCGGCCCCAGCAGGGTCAAGGCGAGCAGGGGCACACCCAGCGCCAGCGCCAACCAGGAAAACACCCGCACCTTGCCGTGCCGGTCGGCCAGCCGCCCCACCCAGCGCGCGGTCAACAGGGTGGCGGCACCGCCACTCAGGTACAGCCAGGGAATTTCGGCGTCGGTCAGCCCCACGTTGGCCTGCAAAAACAGGGTGATGTAAGGAATCACGGTGAAGCCCGCGAACATCATCAACCCCGTGAACACCATGGCGCGCCAGTGGTTGCGGTCGGCCAGCACTTGGGCAATGCCCTGCCAGGTGCTGGGCCGTGCGGCGTTCAAATGCGCCCGCAGCGGGGGCAGGCTGTAGGCCGCACCGAGCGCGAACAACAGGCTCAGCCCGGCGATGGCGATGAAGGGCCACTGCCAGCCCCAATGCGAAGCCAGCCACAGGCTCAGCGGCACCCCGGCCACGGTGGAGACGGAGAACGACGACATCACCACCCCCATGGCGCGGCCGCGCCGCTCGAACGGCACCGCATCGGCCACGATGGTTTGCGACAAGGCGGTGAGCACGCCACCGAACAGCCCGGCCGCCACCCGGGCCACCAGCAGCAGGCCGTAGGTGGGCGCCAAACCGCACGCCAAGGTGGCCAGCGCAAACAAGGTGTAGAGTGTCAACAGCAGGCGTTTGCGGTCGAATTTGTCCAAGTAGGTGCTGGCCAGCAAACCGGAAGCGCCGGCTGCGAAGGTGTAGGCCGACACCAGCAGGCCGAACTGAGCGTCGGAGATACCGAACAGGCGCGTGAGCTGCGGCCCCAGCGGCATCATGACCATGAAGTCCACGATGTGGGTGAACTGGATACCGGCCAGCGTGAGCAGCAGCCAGCGTTCGCGCAAAGCACCAGGGGCAGAGGAAGGAGAATGCAAAGACATGGAGACAAGCGTAGCCCAGGAATGTAAACGGCGTAGGGCGCCATGGCGCTGCACACGCTGATCACCTCCGGCCTGGAAAGGCCTTTGCCCACCCCCGGCCACAACGCGCACCGCCGCGCGCTGGTGCTGATGGGCGGCGGCGCCCGCACCGCTTACCAGGTGGGCGCCTTGCGGGCGCTGGCGCGGCTGCTGGTGCAACGCGGGCACCCGCCGGCCCAGTTCCCGTTCGATGTGCTGCTTGGCACCTCGGCCGGCGCGCTGAATGCCGCCTACCTGGCCAGCCACGCCCTGGGCGGTCTGGCCGCCTTCGACGCGCTGGGCGACTTCTGGCAACGGCTGCGTTCCGAGCAGGTGTACCGGCTGGAAAGCCCGCGCTGGGGCTGGCCCAACCTGCTGACCGCTGGCCTGACGCTGATGCGCCAGGTGCGCCGCCACCGGGCCTTGCTCGACACCTTGCCGCTGGTGGACACCCTGCACCGCAGCCTGCGTCTGGAGGGCATTGAGGCCGCCCTGCAGCAAGGCGCGATCGACGCCCTGGCGGTCACCGCGTCCAGCTACACCAGCGGCGAGCACTGGACCTTCTACCAAACCCGCGAGGACGAGGCCGTCACGCCGTGGCGCCGCCCGGGACGCCGCGCCAGCGCGCAACCGATCGGGATCGAGCACCTGATGGCCTCGGCCGCCATTCCCTTTCTGTTTCCGGCCATGCCACTGTGGGTGGAGGGGCACAAGGAGTATTTCGGCGATGGCTCGATGCGACAGCTCTCGCCGCTGTCGCCCGCCATCCAGCTGGGCGCGCGGCAGGTGCTGGTCATTGGCGTCGGGCAGCCGCAGCGCGCCGGCCTGGCCAGCGGCACCTCGGTCAGCGACCCCACCGCCGGCACCATCGCGGGCCACGCGTTGGCCAGCGTGTTCCACGACACCCTGCAAGCCGATGTGGAACAGGCCCAGCGCGTGAGCAAAACCCTGACCAACCTGCCACCCGACCTGGCCCACCTGCTGCCCTACCGGCCAGTGGACGTGCTCGCCCTGCAACCCAGCGTGTCACTGGACGAATTGGCCCTGAAACATGTGCAGGCGCTGCCTGCGGCCGCACGCCATACGCTGGTCGGCTTGGGCGCACTGGACACCCGGCGCAGCGCCACCGGCAGCGCCGCCGCGCTGGCCAGCTACTTGCTGTTCGAGTCGCCGTTCGTCAACGCGCTGATGAGTTGCGGTGAAACCGACCTGCTCGCGCGGCGCGACGACATCCTGGCGTTTTTCGGCACGCCAACGTCATGAGGCGGTGCGATAATCTGCCATCAATGTCATTTGGAGATCCGCGTGGAAAGCAGCCCTAGTCGCGTGCTTTCAGCGCCTGATTGAGCCTTCCCCTCGCCCCTCCGCCCCGGTGGTGGAGCACACCGGATGGGCCAGCAGCGGCTGAAAGCACCCTCAACCGCCTTTCAAGGCCACCGTGCCTTGCCCCATCCCGTCGTTTGCGTTCAGGAAGCGTCTCATGCTCAACGTCTTCACCCTGGCCAATGGCCGCCTGTTCCAGGAAGAAATCGAATCCCTGGAAGAACTCGCCCGTTTCAAACCCATCTGGGTGGACCTGGAGTCCCCCACGCCCGAAGAGCGCCGCTGGGTGCGCCAGCACTTCGGCTTGTCCATCCCCGAAGACGCGATGGACGAGGACATCGAAGAATCGGCCCGTTTCTTTGAGGAAGACAACGGCGAGCTTCATGTGCGTTCCGACTTTCTGATTGACGACGAGGACAACCCGCGCACCGTGCGCGTGGCTTTCATCCTGAACGAGCAGAACGACGAACTGAAAAGCCGGGGCGTGCTGTTTTCCATCCACGATGAGGACGTGCCGGTGTTTCGCCTGCTGCGCCTGCGGGCGCGACGCATGCCAGGCCTCATCAAAGACGCGAAAGACGTGCTGTTAAGCCTCTTTGACACCGACGCCGAGTACTGCGCCGACACGGTGGAAGACATTTACGACGACCTGGAACGCATCAGCCGCAAGGTTCTGTCGGGCCAGGTGACGGACGAAATCGCGTCCGAGGTGCTGGGTGGCATCGCGCGGCACGAGGACATGAGCGGGCGCATCCGACGCAACATGATGGACACCCGCCGCGCGGTCAGCTTCATGATGCGAACCCGGCT
>CAZGDZ010000099.1:5413-7228 GCA_964524855.1 uncultured Macromonas sp. | reverse complement strand
CTCGGTGTCCGTATGCTCGATGAGGATGTTGCGGTCGTACATGGCAGTCCTGAGGAGGTCGATGGACCCGTGGCGGGAATGACATCACGGGCTGCCCAGGCGAACGGCTCAAAGAAGCTGCCCACAGGAGGCAGCCACTGCGCGCTTCCCCGTGGTGCCCCCACGTCCGTTCATCAGCGGCCCAAACCGCCAGAACCTATCGCCAGTCGCGCGCAACTTGCCATTTTATCAGGATGCCCGGGTCGCGATGCCCACTTGGCTGGGGCTGGCTTCGGCTTCGATCTCGTTGACCGGCAAGCCATCCGCGTCCGGCGTGGCCGAGGGCTCGGTCGCCGAGCGACGTTGAAAGGCGTTGAACGCCACGCTTTGGCCTCGGGCCACACGCTGCAGCCGCTCATGCTCAGAGAGCACCTTGTCGATGTAGCTTCGCCCGTCGTTGGTCACGGCGCCCACGTAGAGGCGCAGGCCGCCTTCCAGCGAACCCGCCCGGCGGATGGTTTCCTGCAGCACCAGTGCGCCCACGCGCAGGTTGCTGACCGGGTCGAAGGCGGCCAGTCGGCCTCCGAAATCTTCGTACTTGTCGGCATGCACGCGGGTCATCACCTGCATCAGCCCCTGGGCGCCCACCGGGCTGGCCGCGAATGGGTTGAAGCGCGACTCGATCGCCATCACCGCCAGAATCAGGTTCGGGTCCAGGCCGGTTTTTTGGCCCACACCGTAGGCTTCGGCGACCAGTGCGCCAATCGGCTCTTTGGCGACCCGGTACTTGCGGCTGAGCCAGTCGGCGACCTGGGCTTGTTCGCGCGGCAGTTCTTTCGGGTCCGTCGCGGTCACTCGGTCCACTGCGTTCGGATCGGTTGGTACGGTTTCGGTGTCAACTTGCCGCTCTTGCAGCCAGCCAAACAGTTGGCGCTCGGCGCTCTGGCGCAGATCGGGTTGGCTCAGGAACAGCACCAGGCTGGCGGCCAGCAGCAGGCCCAGCAAAGCCATGCTGTTGTGTGTCACCGAGATGAAGCCCTGGGCTGCGTCTTTGAACGCGGTCTGGGCGGTACGAAACATTCCGCCGAAGCGGGGCAAGTGGGGCGCAGGCATCGCACTCTCCTTTCAGGGTGTCGGGCCATCGGTGGTTGATGCCGGGGCCAGGCACGAGATTGGTGGTAGCCGGAATCGGCTGCGTCCTAGGGTAGTCACCTAGAAAAGTGGCGCGATCTTAGGGGTGTTGAAATGCCAGGTCAATACTTATGAATACAATTTTCATAACTATTGTGTATATTGATGGGTGTGTCTGTGAGGGGGGTTGGCCTGTGTTGGAAAAAAACAATGAGCGCGATAGAGCTGATTGAGAATTTCAGTTGGCCCTTTTTCCAACCCCGGTCTTACACTGAAGGCGTTCGTGAATCGCGCTTTATTAACAGCTTTCACGAGCCACTGCCCGCCCTGCGGTCCGCCGCTTGGCCTGGCAAATCTCAGGAAGCAATCCGTTGCTTCCGGCGGCGTGTGACAGCCATCTCCACACCGCCTAACGGCATGAACTGGGTTCAGCCGGAGGCCCCAGCAGGTTCAGCCTGCTGGGGCTTGTTTGTTTTCAGTCCCGGGTGGCGCGTTGCCGCACGGCTTCCAGGTAAGCCAGCCCATCGGGTGGGCGACCGCTGCGCTGGCTTTCCCAGATCATGCGGCCCAGGCAATCCATCACTTCGTGGTGCGCGTCGTGCACCGAATCCAGTCGGGCTGCCAGCAATTCCACCGCTTGCCGGATGCCTGGGGGCTGGTCGATCGAGCATTGCTCGCTGATGCTCAGGTGCATCGACAGGTGCA
>CAZGDZ010000099.1:3751-5403 GCA_964524855.1 uncultured Macromonas sp. | reverse complement strand
AAAAGGGGTTTTCACGGGTGTCCGACGCCTCCTGCATGCGCAGCAGGGCCGCATCCACGTCCGAAAGCTCAGTGTGAAACTCGGGGTGGCGCAGGATCCATTCATGGGCCAGGGTTTCGATCGCTTCCATGGGCTCGCTGCGTTGCCCTTTGGCGTGGACCGAACAGAAAAAACGCCGCACATCGGCTTGGGAGGGAGTGAACATGGTGCAATTGTCGGGCAAGGCCGATGCCCCGTGTTTCAAATGCGCCAGGGCGGTAACGTCCAGTTGCGCCACAGTGCCAAGCCGCGCAGGCCTGCCGTGACGGTCACGCACACCAGCAGCGCCTGGCTGGGCGATGCACTCAGGTGCCACCAGCCCACGTAGGCCCAGCCGCCGGCAAAGGCGCACACCGCATAAGGTTGGTGGTCGCGGAACGCGCTTGGGATCTCATTGCACACCACATCGCGCAGCACGCCGCCGAACACGCCGGTCACCACTCCCATCAGCACGGCGACCAGGGTGGGTGTGCCCGCCTGCAGTGCTTGGCTGACACCGGTGGCCGCGAACAGGCCCAGGCCCAGCGCGTCCGGCCATTGCATGGCACGTTCCGTCAACTCAAAGTGGCGGTGGCGCAGAAACAGC
This sequence comes from uncultured Macromonas sp., assembly GCA_964524855.1. Taxonomy (GTDB): domain Bacteria; phylum Pseudomonadota; class Gammaproteobacteria; order Burkholderiales; family Burkholderiaceae_C; genus CAZGDZ01. Next base: position 4,778 of record CAZGDZ010000099.1, on the reverse strand, counting down.
ATCGCGGCCACGCTCAGGCCCATCAAGCCCCACAGCCAGCCTTCATGTTCGGCCCAAAAGAAAGGGCGCCGGTCCAGCAGCAGGTCGCGCAGCGTGCCTCCGCCAAACGCGGCCAAAAAGGTGACGGTGAACACGCCGACCGCGTCCAGCCGCTTGCGGGCCGCTGCCAGCAGGCCAGAGAGCGCGAATGCCAGCGTCGCGGCCAGTTCGACCGCCAATCGCAATGTTTCGGCCCAGGGCGTGAAGGTTTGCATGCCAGCAATGGTAGCTCCGGTACCATCTCACGCTTCTTTGACAGACCCTGAAATGCGCTTGTGACGTTCCTGCCCATCACCGATCCGTGGTTTTACGCCGTTGCTGTGCCGGCGGTGCTGCTCATGGGGGTCAGTAAAAGCGGTTTCGGCGCCGGCTTTGGTTCGTTGGTGGTGCCGATGTTGGCGTTGGTGGTGACGGTGCCGCAGGCCGCCGCCATCATGATGCCGCTGTTGTTTGTGATGGATGTGCTAGGCATGGCCGCGTTTCGCAAAGACCTCAACCGCCGCCTGCTGCGGTTCATGGTGCCGTTTGCCTTGATGGGGACGGTGCTGGGGGCGGTGCTGTTCCGGCTGGTGGATGCCCGGGTGGTGGCTGGTGTGGTGGGGGTGCTGACCTTGCTGTTTCTCGCGCAGCGTTTGCTGTGGCCGCCCCGGCCCGATGCGCCGCCGCCGCCGAAGTGGCTGGGTGCGATTTTGACGGTCACCTCCGGCTTCACCAGTTTTGTGGCCCACGCTGGTGGCCCACCCATCAATGCCTATGTGATTCCCTTGCGGCTGAAGCCGGTCGAGTTCACCGCGACGATGGCTTTCCTGTTCTTCGTGGTGAACATGAGCAAGTGGTTGCCTTACGCCTGGTTGGGTCTGCTGGATTGGCGCAACCTCGCCACCTCCTTGGTGTTGCTGCCATTGGCTCCGCTGGGCGTTTGGTTGGGTGTGCGGATGGCGCGCCGCATCAACCCGTCCGTCACCGGGATCTCGCCCTACCGACCGGG
>CAZGDZ010000099.1:0-3741 GCA_964524855.1 uncultured Macromonas sp. | reverse complement strand
TGGCGCGCCGCATCAACCCGCGCTGGTTCTACCGCATCATCTATATCGGGATGTTCCTGACCGGGGTCAAGCTGGTCTGGGACGGCTGGTTCTGATGCCTTACCATCTGCTGCGGTATTCCAAGGAGGCGCCATGACCGTGATCGTCGTTGCCAACCCCAAGGGGGGTGTCGGCAAATCCACCCTGGCCACCAACGTGGCCGGTTACCTGGCGAGGCAGGGTCACACGGTGATGCTGGGCGACGCAGATCGGCAGCAGTCGTCGGCGCGTTGGCTGGCGCTGCGCCCGGGCCAGGCACGCCCCATCGTGACTTGGGATGCCAGCGCCGGCGAGGTGCTCAAGCCCCCGCGCGGCACCACCCATGTGGTCATTGACACGCCGGCTGGTGTGCATGGCCGCGTGCTGAAAGAGCTGATGAAGCGGGCCGACAAGCTGCTGATTCCCTTGCAACCCAGCATCTTCGACATTTTTGCCACCCAGGATTTTTTGGACGAACTGGCGGAGCGCCGCCGCATGGCCGCGCTGGACGTGGCGGTGGTGGGTATGCGGGTGGACGCGCGGACCCTGGCTGCCGATCAATTGCAGCAGTTTTTAAAGCGGGTGGACCTGCCGGTTTTGGCCTGTTTGCGCGAAACCCAGACCTACATTCACTTGGCAGCCCAAGGCTTGACGCTGTTTGACGTGTTGCCGAGCCAGGTGGTGCGCGATCTGGAGCAGTGGCGTCCGATTTGCGATTGGCTGGACCGCTGAAGGCTGACTTCGCGTGAGCCTGAGTCAGGCAAAGCCGTTCTGCCGCCAGGCTTCGTAAGTCACCACGGCCACCGCGTTCGACAGGTTCAGGCTGCGTTGCCCCGGGCGCATCGGCAGGCGCAGCCATTGGTCTGGCGGCAGGCTCTCGCGCACGGCGGGCGGCAGGCCCCGGGTTTCGCAGCCGAACACCAGCCAGTCGCCGGGCCGAAAGGCGGTGTCGTGCACGCTGCGGGTGCCGCGCGTCGTCATCGCGAACAGGCGGTCCGTGGCTGGCGCCATGGTGCGCAAAAAGGCTGACCAGTTTGCGTGCCGCCGCACCTCGGCGTACTCGTGGTAGTCCAGCCCGGCACGGCGCAGCAGCTTGTCGTCCATCGAAAACCCCAGCGGCTCGATCAGGTGCAACTGCGAGCCGGTATTGGCGCAAAGGCGGATGACATTGCCCGTGTTGGGCGGGATTTCGGGTTCGACCAGGACGATGTGAAACATGGGGTGCCGATTATTCCACTGCGGGGCGTTCGTCGCCGGGTGGTGGGGTGCGGGCGAAAACCCACACATGTACCGCCCGCGCGCCAGCTTCGCGCAAGGCAAGGCTGGCGGCTTGCGCGGTGGCGCCGGTGGTCAGCACATCGTCCACCAGCAGCACGTTGGCCCCTTGCAGGTGTGCCTGGTGCTTCGGATGCACCTCGAACAAGGTTTGAGACGCCTGGAGGCGCTGCGCGCGCGGCAAGGTGTGGAGGGCTGGGCTACCTTCCGGACGGGTCAGCAGATCGGGCATGGCGGGTGGGGGTGCAGGGTGCTTGCGCCGCAAATGGCGCACCAATTCCCAAGACTGGTTGTAGCCGCGCTCCAGAAGGCCCGGCAGCGACAGTGGCACGGGGGCCATCAGGTCCGCGCCGGACATCAGGGCGTTGGCCTCGGGGTCTTCCACCATCAGGTCGGCCATCAGGCGCGCGGTGCCTGGGCTTTGCCGGAATTTGAGCCGTTGCACCCAGGCAGACCATGGGTGGTCGTAATCAACCCGGGCGTGTACCGTTTCGTGGGCGGGCGCTGGTGTGCTGGTGCAAGCGGTGCAGCGCTCCAGCCCTGGCGCCAGACGCAGACCACAGTCCGGGCAGCGATTTCGCAGGCGGGCGTGTCGGTCGTGGCAATCGGGACACACGGGCGCGGTGGGCCAAGTGCCACACACCTCGCAGCTGGAGGGCCATGCCAGGCCCGAAAACGGTTTCCACATGGCGGAACTATACTGGCGGACCTCTGGAAAACACGATGCCTGACAGCGAAAATCGCCCGCACAATGTCCCCGGTCTGGACCCCGTCGCCGCAGCGCGGTGGCGGCACCGGACGCCCGATGCCAGCCCCTGGCTGCACGAGGAGGTAGCGACGCGCATGCTCGACCGGCTGGACTGGATCCGCGAGGCGCCCCAAACCTGGGTGCATTGGTCGCCCTTGCTCGGTGGGCGCCAGGCGCACCATCTGCTGACAGCGCGCTACCCGCAGGCCGCGGTGTGGTTGGCGGGCGAGCAAGCCGAGCAGGCAGCCCAGGCCTTGAGCCCAGCGCCGTCTGCTGGCTGGGCCGGTCTCAAGCAGCGCTTGTTGGGTCAGCGCCCGGCAGGTCTGCCGGTGTGGCAGGCGGATGGTGCACCGCAGGCTGACATGGTTTGGGCCAACATGGCCTTGCACCTCCATGCGCAACCTGGAGTGTTGCTGGCCGGTTGGCGTGACATGCTGCGCATCGACGGCTTTCTGATGTTCTCGGCCCTTGGGCCAGACTCCTTGAAAGAGCTGCGAGCGCTGCACCAGCAACAAGGTTGGGCGCCCGCGATGCACCCCTTGACCGACATGCACGACTGGGGCGACATGATGGTGGAGTTGGGCTGGGCCGAGCCGGTGGTGGACATGGAGCGCCTGACGCTGACCTACCCTGATGCCACGCGCTTGCTCGACGACCTGCGCCAGTGGGGACGCAACTTGTCGGCGCAGCGTCCGACAGGCTTGAAGCCCAGGGTCTACCGCCAGGCGTGGCTGGCTGCGGCCGAGCGTCACTTACCCCGCAACGCAGACGGTCACTTGCAACTGACGCTGGAGGTGATCTATGGTCACGCGTTCCGCCCACGCCCCAGGCTGGTGGGTGAGGGCACCCAGTCGGTCAGCCTGCAAGACATGCGGGCCATGCTGAAGCAGCCCCCCAGAACGGCCTGAATTGCGCCTAAAGGGGCGCTGTTCTGGTGCATACGCCGCAGGCCGTCAGCGAGGCAGAGGTAAAGGCCGGCTACAATTGATCTAGATCAAGGTCCGAGGGCTTCCGTGTGTGAGGCCCGTCGGGCCTTGCCTGTGTTTCAGATGGCGTGTTTTCCGCTCGTCAGCGTTTCGCTGGCTGACCGAGGGACGTGACATCTCAAGCCAGTCACTGGTGGCCAATGCAGCACCTTGCCCTAGGGATAGCCCGTGGCGGGCAGTGTGCAAAAGTTTGGTGTAATCGGTGTTGATATAAATCAATGCTTATATTTGAGGCGATTAAAGTGAGCACGATGAAGAAGACAGGTCATTCGTTGCGCCGGCTCTGGGCCAGCGCCCAAACGGCAGTCAGCACACTGTCCCTCGGGGCGGCAGCATGGATGTCGACGGCAGCGCACGCGGCCGTCAATGACCTGCCTGGCGGCCCGGCGGTCAACCAGTTGAACTTCCACCCGCCCGTCACCAAAATTGCAGAAGCGCAGCATTGGTTGCACTGGTTCATGCTGGTCATTTGCGCCGTCATTCTGGTGCTGGTGTTCGGGGTGATGTTCTATTCGATCGTCAAACACCGCAAGTCGGTTGGACACCAATCCCAGGAGTTGCCTGAGCCGATTTGGGTCGAATTGGGCTGGACCATCGTGCCGCTGCTGATCGTGATCGGCATGGCGCTGCCTGCGACCAAGGTGCTGGTCGCGCAGAAGGACACCACCAACAGCGACCTCACCATCAAGGCCACGGGCATGCAGTGGAAGTGGG
>CAZGDZ010000098.1:0-7256 GCA_964524855.1 uncultured Macromonas sp. | reverse complement strand
GGCTGGACGCCCGCCATCCCCTTTCAATACCGCGCCCCCAACCCGCTGACACTGCACGGCAGTGACAACGGGCGGGCAACCCGCGCAGTGCTTGCCGTTGTCGCCGCTGTTCGCGTCCCCTGCCTGCTCCGGCTGGACGCCGGACACCGCACAGGTTGCCCGCCCGCTTTCAGCGTGCTGGGGGCGGGGCGTTGCCCCCGCTGCGCAATCGGAGCGTGGGCGCTCCTATTCCCGTTGAGGGCGGGAATTTGCTTGCGGCCCCCCCGGCAGCGCACCGACCCAGTGGGCTGGGTGCGGTTTGCTGGGCTGCGGCTGGACGCCTTGCCCCACGACCTTCGGCGCGGCCTCAAGTTGAGTTGAGCGACTAAAATATGGTAAATATATAAATGACTGTATAATTGACTTGCTGTAAAAGGTTGTTGATTCTAAGGAGAAATTTTGAGTGCCTTGACTCGGGATGAGCTAATCGATGAGCTTCTACGTCTCAGATTTAGAATGGGTGAGACGGCGTCTAAGAAATGGCGAGCAGCACTTGCGCTTCGAAACGGACAATACACAATGGTTGTACTGGTTCGCGCAATGGGTGTAGACCTTCTAATTACTCCTCTGGATATCGGTGAAATGCTTAACCCAAGCGGAAAATTAAGCGTTAGTGCTCATCGAGACGGTGATAGATTTGTTGAGTGCAGCTACTTAGGAAATGAGGCTGCGGTAAACTCTCGAATACTATCGGCGGCAAATATCTTTGCTTGCGGAGAATTTGTTGATGATGTGTACTTCAAAAAAATTGGGATTGGACGTAAAGAATGGTTTGGTAAATACGGGGCTGAGGCGAAAGCTACAGAATTTTATCGCTCTTTAGATAACGGCGATGGTGCTCCCATCTACCTGAGTGATGGTGTTTGGTTGCAGCCAGATGGCTCATTGGAGGAAGGTAAATGAATTCAGATGAGTTGAGTGACGGGTTTGTTAAGTCCTCTACCGATGCGTCCAAGCCAACTTCGCTTGTACTTGCAATTTCATTTTCTGTTGCAGCATTTTTGTTTGCCTTTGTCCAGGCATGGATTTCTAGCTTCGGCGTTGATACGCTGCCCAGATTTGCAAGGATTTTTGACCATCCGCAAGCGCTTGGTGGTTTGGTTGCCGAGGCTGTTGGGGGGAGTTTGATTTTTCCGGCTACACACATGGCGCTGGCATCGGTTTTTAAAAGTAAACGTAATCCGAGTTCAAGGCGACGAATTTTTATTGGCTGGTCAATTTTTACAATTATTCTCGGTCTAGTTTCTTTGGGTAACGCATGAAAAATGCGTGAATCTAACTGCCTAAAATGTTTTGATAATTTGGTGCCCGTGTAGCCCAAATTTGCCAAGCAGGGCGGTGCTGTTCAAGCATCCTGCCCTGCATCTGGCTTTCGGCTATTGCAAATGGTTACTGAGAGAGAGTAGTAGCATCTCTCCATGTTGCTCCGGTTCCAAATCAAGCGTGGCGATTTCGTCGTCTAAATCGTTAATCAACTCGTTGAATGAGGCAATATCGCCATCGCTATAACCCAGAACAGTATCACGACCGAAGGCGATGATGCAAATTAGTGTTGATTTATCAGTTAAATCAGTAATTAGTGTCTGTATTTGGCTGAAATTTCCAGCGCTCGCACCCGACGCCATTAAATTATGTTTGGCGGCCCTTACGTTCGCAAATTCGATGCAAATTCCAGAACGGTTGAGTTTTGTTAACTGTTTCAGGTAGCCTTGAACGCCACGCTCCGTTTGCAGTTGAGGTTTTGGGTCAAAGGGCGAAGTGATTCCGGCATTTTGGTTGACGCCGAATATGCGTTTAAATATGTTCATGCGCTAAAGTATATGGGTAAGTAGTCGGCCCTGATTTATTCATTTCAAGCCATACGCAGCTGGTTTAACACCGGTTGCGAGTGCATTTGACGGATTGTTTCGAGCCATTCAGCTTGGGCGCCGGCAAAGGTCATCGCCGCGCGCAGGCGCAAAAAAAACTGGCCCAAGAAGGTGATGTCCTTCTTGGCGATCATGCGCAGCAGCCATTTGATGTTGTAGCCCGCTGCACACAGCACCGCGTGCAGGCGGTCGCCGGTTTCGCCCTTCAAGTGACACCGCTCCATACGGTGGTCGACCTTCAAGTGCCCGATTATGGGCTCGATGGCCTGGCGGCGTTTGAGCAGTTGGCGTTCTTCATCGCTGATACGCTTGGACTTGCCCCGGTGCACGATGTGCACATCGGGGTTGTCGTTGTCCACCCCTCGGTAGCCCAGGTCCATAAAGGCCGTCGTGGGTTTGTCACCCGTGTCCTGCATCAGGATGGCCGCCTGCTCCAGTTGGGCGGCCAAGGTATGGCCGTCGTAGGGATTGCCGTGAAATGCCCGGGCCCCCACGACGAGGTTGCCCTTGAGGGTGCTGGCAATGCTCACCTTCACCCCGAACTCGTAGGGCTGCCTGCTCTTACCTTTGTTGATACAGGAGACTTCCGGGGCATGGAAGCTGTAAAGCTTCGGTGCGCCGTCCTTGGTCTTCTTGCTGCCGCTTTGCGCCACGATCTGTGCCGCCCGTGCCAGGGTGGTCTGCATGACCTGGCGCACCGCTTCACTCACACCCGTGAGGGCAGCAAACTTCCGCTTGATATCGCGCTGCAGGCGGCCCACGACAGTGCGCTGGCGTTTGAGCACACGGCGCATGCGCCGAAACTGCCGCGCGTGAGCGTAGCGACCTGCCTTGTGCCCCAGGGCCTTGCCCTCTTTGGCATAGGTTTGCTTGAGCTCGACGCCAGCCTCCTTGGCCGCCTCCACCAACTTCGTGCGGGCGGTCTCCAGCAGCTTGCTGTCTGTGGGGTGGGCAATGGCCTTGTGCTGCACGGTGCTGTCGACAATCACCCGAGACAGCTCCTGGGGCTTGATCAGCTTGAGCTCGACGGCGGTGTTGACAGTCTGTGCCAACAACTCCTCCACCCCTTCATCACCGAGCAACTGGCGGAACTTGACCAGGGTGGTGGCGTCGCAGGGCAGTCGGTCCTCGTAATAGGCACAACCCGAGAAATACTGCCAGCGCGGGGTGTCGCGCCAACGTTCGACGACGCCTTCGTCGGATTCGTTGAAGGCGTGTTTGAGATACAGCAGCGAGGCCATGATGCGCAACGGCACGCGTGGGCGGCCCGCATTGCTCTTGCGTCCCACCACGGGGGATGCCTCGCCAAACAGGTCCAGGTCTGGCATGGCCACACCTGTACGGGCTTTGCGCATGAACAGGTGGGAAACGGAGGCTTCGATTTGCTGCCAGGGCATGCGCGAAGACAGCACCGCCAGAGGATGGCGCAGGTCAATCATGTGATCGATGCGAGCGCGGAAGAAATCGTCAGTGGCGGGGCAGGCGAACATTGGCAAAAACTCCCAGAAAATGGCGCTCAGAGCCCATCGAATTGGGAGAAATTATACCGTCAAATGATCAATTAAACCAATGAAATCAATGGCTTATGAATAAATCATGGTCGACTAAGTAATGCTTCGGTCGTGTCTTCCGCGTACATGCAGAGAATTCGCCCACTGCGCTCTGAACGATGGGCACCGCGTGTGACCGTATCCGGGTGAGCATCACCCGGATCGCGGGAACCGCGATAACTTCACCCACGAAGAAAAAAACCAAAAAAAGAAAGACGGTGCACCGAAAAGCACCCTCTCAAGAAGCCAACAAGAAGTGCGCCATCGGGTCGCAGTCACCCGCGCCAGGGAGTGCTGCTGGGAACGAGGTTTCAGGGCAGGGGCGCGCGGTAGGCTGACGCAGGGGTCAGGCGGGCGTTGCCCGCTGTCCAAGGTGGTTCTTGCTGTGTAGGCTGTCAATCACCACTTGGAGCAGCTATGAGCAACGACCACTTTCTGAGCACCCTGTTTTCCAGCCTGTTCAGCAGCCCCAGCCAGAACATTGGGCACGACAGCAGCACTTCTGCCTTGTCCAGTTCATCACCGATGGCGGGGCCGGACTTCAACATCGACGGCACCCCCATGCTGGACAGCGTGTGCGACGTTAACGGCAGGCTCTACGGTGACACCGGCTCGTCCTGCGGCTCGGACTGGTAAAGAAAAGGGCGGCCAGTTGGCCGCCCGGTTTCACTCTGCCTGCGCAGCCTTGGCCGCTTTGGCGGCGTTGCGCCGCTCCTGGCGTTCTCGCTTGCGGGCTTCAATCGCCAGCACGCCCTGCTTGATGCGCTCCCGGTCCGGGCACTCGAACAGGATTTTGTAGCCCTGACCCAGGGGCTCGCGGCGAATCAGGCCCAGGGTTTCCAAGTCGGACAGGTGCAAGCGAATGGCGCGCTCGTCCTTGCCGGTCAACTTGGCGAGGTAGGGGCCTGCATAGGTGGTGTTCCCCTCGTAGTGGCAAGAGGCCAACGCCATGTACGTGTACATGGTGGCGTTGTCGATGCAGTCCACCACGGTGAACAGCAGCTTGCGCGGCAGGCAGAAGTAGCCGCCTTCCCCATAGCGCTCGTACCAACGGTTGTTGTCGTCGCTGGGAATCTGGTTGCGGGTGCGTTTCATTGGGTATCTCCATTCCATCTCATGCCGGGGTCCGCCCGGCGCGTAGGCAGCAACGTGCTGTCTACAGGCGTGTATTCGCCGGGTTTTAGCCTTCGGGTGACGTCACCCCGCCCATTGCCAGCGCGTGGGCGCTGGCAGCACGGTTGGGCATGACGGTGGGTTGCTACACAGGGCATCACTGAAGCACCGACCCTATGAAACTGCCCTCCCACGACCTGAGCGGCCTGCTGAGCAAGCCTGCCACCCCGAACCCCGCGCCCAAGCGGCGGCAAGCGCCGAAGCGCAGCGGGCGTGAGATTGCCCGCGCCAATGAGCTGAAAGCCATAAAGGCGGTAGCACAGTTCGGCCACTTGCGCATCAGTGAGCTGGCACGGGCGGTCTGGCCACTGGCCCGGTACGGCGAGCAGTTGGCTCGCCGGACGGCGGCCCGACTGGTGGGGCAGGGGCTTCTACTGGAGCGACGTAACGCGCTGGGGTCCAAGAGCCTGTGCCTCACCAGGGGCGGTGCAGCATGGCTTGATGCCCGAGGGGTGGAGGCACAGCACACGCTGGACCTGTCGAGCGTGGCCGGGAGTACGTTCTTTCACCGGACGCTCGCTACCCGCTACCTCATCGAAAGGCAGGTTGAAGGCTTCCAGGTGGCTGGGGAGTACCTATTGCTGCGCCGGAAAACGCCTTTTCCCATCGACGCACTGGTCAAGGCCCTGCGCAAGTTGCCTGACGGTATGGTCTGGCAGCGCAGGGCCGACGGGACAGCCAGCATTGAGCTGGTAGAGCAGGAGGCCGCCACCAAAGCGCGGCAGGAGCTGGAAAAGTGCCTCAGGACTGCGGAGTTTGTTGGCCAATCGCTGGACCCGGAGGGCCGGTATCGCATTGCGGGGCTGGTGTTCGTGTTCGACCGAGAGCTGAACCATGCCCGCCGCATCGCTCTGGCCGCTGCGTCCCTGTGGGGCAACCGTTCGCAAGCGGAACGCGTTGCCCTTGAAAAACGGGTCAAGCTGGTGGCGGTGGAGTTGCGCGACCCCCTGGTCTGGGTCAGTTCCAGCACCGTCACGCTGCATGAGTGGCGACAGCGCGGGATTTAAAACAGGTCTCTACACGCATCAGACCCGCAGCAATGTTCACAGGCCATCGGGGAATTTCTTGATTAGGCGTGCACCCCGCGCGCCCGTTCGCTGGTCACTCGGCGTTCGGAAAATGCACTGCAGCCCCGCAAGGGGGGAGAGGCGCCGTCGGGCGCCTCTCTTTTTGGCCTGACCGGCTCAACCCCCTGGGCTTGTCAGTTGCTCAAGCTGCTGGAGCCACAGCATTGCGTGTTCGCGCGAGTTGCCGCACATCTCTGTGCTCGGCTGCAACCCGCCGCACACGGCTGGCCGTTCCGGCTGGCCGAACAACTCGCAGGCCAGGTCTGGCGTGAGGTGTGCGCACCGCTCCCCAGCCCGCTTGCCATAGGGTATTTTCGGCATGGGCGTGGAAATGGACGGGGCGATGCAGCAAGCGCCACAACCCGCCCGGCATTCGGACTCTTGGTAGGATGTCAATTCCGGTTCCATTGATTCCTTAAAGGCTTGCCCAAAGGCATGCCGGGTATCGGGCTGCTGATGGACGGGGCGGTGCAGCAGGCGCCGCAGTCCGGGCGGCAATCCATCAGGCGTGCAGCCGGTGCGCTGCCCACAACACCTGTTGCACCACGTTGCGCACGGCCAGTTGTGGGGCTTCCTGGGCGAGCTGGCCTTGGTCGTCAAACGCTTCGCTGGCCTTGGCCAGGGCAAATTGTTGTGGCGCGACCCAGCATTGCAACTGCCGCAGCAACGGTGCCAGGTGAGACAGGCTGCGCAGCCCGCCCAAGGCGCCGGGGGAGGCCGACAGCAAGCCCACCACCTTGCCTTGGAACGGCTTGGTGCCGCTGGACCAGACCGGGTCGCCTTTGATCGGGCTGGACACCCAGTCGATGGTGTTTTTGAGCAAGGCGGTGTAGCTGCCGTTGTACTCGGGTGAGCAGACCACCCAGGCCGGGTGGGCGTGAAAGATTTCCTTCAGGCGAACGACGTCGCGCGGGGTACCCCGGGCTTCGAGGTCGGCGTTGTACAACGGCACATCGAAGTCGCCCAACTCCAGGGCGGTGACTTGCGCACCTTGGGCGGTGGCGATGTGGGCCACGTTGGCGGCCAGTTTGCGGTTCCAGGAGCCAGCGCGGGTGCTGCCAGCAAACACGAGTAAAGGTAGGGGCGTGATCATGCCCCAATTCTGGCATTGGTTGGCAAGGGCTCGGGCCGCTGGCCTGGATGACCGGCGGGGGCTTCGGGCTTATTCGCTTTGGGCTGCTGGATTGCCTGGGGTGCAGGCCAGCGGGCTTGGTGGGACAATACCGGGTCTTGCGCCGGCATGAGGTCGGCGGCGTTGTTTCACGTGAAACAACCTTGGCATGTTGGGCGGCCGCCGTGGCGGCCCTGGAGCTTTTCGATGTTGTACTCCCAGGAATTTGACGTGATTGTTGTCGGTGGCGGCCATGCCGGGACCGAGGCCGCCTTGGCCGCTGCGCGCATGGGCTGCCAAACCCTGCTGCTGACCCACAACATCGAAACGCTGGGGCAGATGAGTTGCAACCCGTCGATCGGTGGCATTGGCAAAGGACATCTGGTGAAAGAGGTGGATGCGTTGGGGGGTGCCATGGCGCTGGCCACGGACGAAGGAGGTATCCAGT
>CAZGDZ010000097.1:0-7290 GCA_964524855.1 uncultured Macromonas sp. | reverse complement strand
CGACGGGTCGGTCGGTCTGGGCTTGAGCAAGAAGGTGTTGCCTGCCGCGATGGCGACCGGGAACATCCACATCGGCACCATGGCCGGGAAGTTGAACGGCGTGATGCCGGCTGCCACGCCCAGGGCCTGGCGCACGGTCCAGTTGTCGATGCCGGTGGAGACCTGTTCGGTGTAGTCGCCTTTGAGCAGTTGCGGGATGCCGCAGGCGAACTCGACGATGTCGATGCCGCGGGCTACTTCGCCTTGCGCGTCGTTGAAGACCTTGCCGTGTTCGGCGGTGATCATGGCGGCCAGTTCATCCTTGTGCTGGTTCAGCAGTTCCAGGAACTTGAACATCACGCGGGCGCGGCGGATCGGCGGGGTTTCGGACCAGGCGGGGAAGGCGGCCTGGGCGGCGGCCACGGCGGCGTCCACATCCTGCACGTTGGCCAGGCGCACCTGGCGGCTGACCGCGCCCGTGGCAGGGTTGTACACGGGTTGTGTGCGGGTGCCGGTGCCGGTGGTGCGCTGGCCGGCAATGTATTGGGCGACTTCGGTGTTGTCGGTGTAGGGGGTCATGGGGTCTCCGTTTGGATTCAGAACAAGGGCCAGTGTAGGAAAGCCATCCGGGGGTGTACAGATCAACCGCTTGAATTGATTGTTTGAAATAGTGAACAATCGGACCATGAATGAGCAAAAAATCGAATCCCTGTGGGGCCACTTGCACTGGCTCACCGTGCTGGCACAGCAGGGCAGCTTCACCGCTGCGGCCGACCGGCTGGGGGTGAGCAAAGCCGCCATGAGTCAGCGCATCGCCGAGCTGGAGCGGGTGGCTGGAGTGCCGCTGGTGCAGCGCACCACCCGCAGCGTGCGCCTGACCGAAGCCGGCCAGCACCTGGTGGACGACACCCGGGCCTCGTTCGAGCACATCGAGCAGAGTTTTGCCCAGGTTCGCGATTTGGCCGGCTCGCCGCGCGGGCGGGTGCGGCTGACGGCGCCGGTGGCCTTGGCGCGCCAGCAACTGGTGCCAGTGCTGGCAGAGTTCTTGCGCCTGTACCCCGAGGTTCGTGTACAGCTTGACCTGTCGGACCGCATATCGTCTTTGGCGACGGAGGGTTACGACCTGGCGATCCGCCACACCGCGTCGCCGCCGGACACCCACGTGGCCTGGACCCTGTGCGAAACCCGCTCGGTGCTGGTGGCCAGCCGCGCCTACCTGCGCCGCCAGGGCGTGCCTGCGGTACCGGCAGACCTGACGGGCCACAACTGCCTGCATTACCCCCGCGCGCACGAAGCGCCGGCCTGGACCCTGCAGCCACCGCCCCACCTGGGCACCGAACGGGTGACGGTGCAGGTCAGCGGTTCGCTGTCGGCCAACAACAGCGAGGCCTTGCGCGACGCGGCGGTGGCGGGCCTGGGCGTGGCCCTGCTGCCCGACTTCACCGCGCAGGCGGCCTTGCGCGCGGGCAAGGTGGTGGAAGTGCTGCCGGGTTGGACGCCCGTGGGTTCGTTCGCGGGCCAGCTCTACGCCCTGCGCCCTTACGCGGCCCACGTGCCGCAGGCGGTGTCGGTGCTGGTCAAGTACCTGCGCGAAGCGCTGAGTGTCGGTTTCGTCTTGGATTGATGGAGCTATAGCAGCCGTAGTGCGGGTTGTTGCTGAGATGCAGCAAAACCTAGGGTTAACCCTAGACATGTATTAAGGGTTAACCCTATACTGCAGCGCAGCAACTGCTTTTTTACTTTCAGGAGGTTGTATGTCCACTACTGTGATTCCGGCTTCTTACATTGAATCCACCCCGTCCCGTTGGGCTGATCTGTTTGCGGGTTTTCAGCGCTTCATGACCCGTCGGGCCGCCCACCGTGTCGCCACCCAGCTTGAGAGCGTGAGTCGCCATCAGGAGGCCGAGGCCCTGCGTGCGCTGGCCCTGCGCGACTTCTCCGACGATCCCGCGTTGCTGGACGACCTGTACGCCGCCGCTGACCGGCACGAACTCGGTCAGGTCTGAGGGCGTCGCACTGGCGTCTCCCTGGCTGCCTCAGGTATATTGAATCCGTAGCAGCCAACAGCAAGGTGGGCCCGAGGTGAGGCCGCCGAGGAGACGCATGTATTTGTCCCAGTTTTTTGCCGATGCCGACGCCGATCTGGTCGGTTGCATCCGGTGCCGCAATGCCACGCCGTTTGAGCATGAGCTCAAAATGGCTTTCCAGCCCATTGTGGATGTGGACAGTCGGACCGTGTTTGCGTACGAGGCCTTGGTGCGCGGCGCTCAGGGCGAGCCCGCGGGGCAGGTGTTGGCCGCAGTGCAGCCGCATGAGCTGTACAGTTTTGACCAGACCTGCCGCGTGCTGGCCATTGACACCGCCAAGCGCCTGGGCATGGACACCTACCTGTCCATCAACTTCTTGCCCAACGCGGTGTACGAGCCGGCGACTTGCATCCGGCTCACGCTGGCGGCCGCCCACAAGGTCGGTTTTCCACCCGATCGTTTGATTTTCGAGCTCACCGAGTCCGAAAAAATCCACGACCCCGCGCATGCGCTGCGCATCATCAAAGACTACCAGCAGCGCGGTTTCCTGACCGCCATTGACGACTTCGGCGCCGGCTATTCCGGCCTCAATCTGCTGGCCGATTTCCAGCCGCACATCGTCAAGCTGGACATGGCGCTGACGCGGGACATCGACCGCGACGCGGTGCGCCGCGCGATCGTGGGTGGCGTCATTGGCACCTGCAAGGCGCTGGGGTGCAAGGTGGTGGCCGAGGGCATCGAGCGCGCGGGCGAACTGGACGCCTTGCGCCAGATGGGCGTTACTCTGTTTCAGGGCTATTTGTTGGCCAGGCCTGGCCTGGAATGCCTGCCAGAGCCTGATTTGTCCTGCTGTTGAGTTGACGCTTCAAGGGGGGTGTAGCCGCTTAAGCCTGCGCGTGGCTTGCCATGGTTCTGTAACTAAATTACAATTCGGCGCCCCGTTGGGCGATATTTGCAGACCACCATGGACACATCCACCGTTACCCCCCGCTTGTTGGCCGACGTGGGCGGCACCAACGCCCGTTTTGCATGGCAGGCGGGGCCGGGAGCGCCGATCGAGTCGGTGCAAACCTTGCCTTGTGCGGATTACCCCACCCTCGAAGCCGCCATGCGCACCTACCTGGGTGGTTTGACGCAGCCACGGCCCAAGGTGGCGGCGGTGGCCATCGCCAACCCGGTGCATGGCGATCAGGTTCGCATGACCAACCATCACTGGTCGTTTTCCATTTCGGCCTTGCGCCAGGCCCTGGGGTTGGCGCGGCTGGAGGTGTTGAACGATTTCACCGCGCTGGCGCTGGCGTTGCCGGGCCTTCCGGCATCGGACAAGCGCCAAATCGGTGGGCAAGCGGCTTTGTCGAACGCGGCCATCGGTTTGATCGGCCCGGGCACCGGTTTGGGTGTGTCGGGCCTGCTGCCCGATGGGCGCGGCGGTTGGGTGCCATTGCAGGGGGAGGGCGGTCACGTGTCCCTGGCTGCTGCCACCGCCCGCGAGCACACCGTGGTGCAGGCTTTGCAGCAGCGCCACGGTCACGCGTCGGCCGAACGCGCCGTCAGTGGCATGGGCCTGCTGGACATCTACAGCATCTTGTGCGAGGCCGATGGCGTGGCGTTGCCACCGGGCTGTACCGCCGCCCAGGTCAGCGAAGCGGGTTTGGCCGGCGACGCGCTGGCGCGCGAGGCGCTGGCCATGATGTGTGCCTTCCTCGGTTCGGTGGCGGGCAACCTGGCGCTCACGCTGGGGGCCAAGGGTGGGGTGTACATCGGGGGCGGCATCGTGCCGCGCCTGGGCGCGTTTTTTGACGCATCCCCGTTCCGCGAACGCTTTGAAGCAAAGGGCCGCTTCAGCCCCTACCTGGCGGACATCCCGGTCTGGGTGATCACCGCCGCGCAATCGCCTGCCTTGAGTGGCACAGCGGTGGTGTTGAACCGACAACCCTGAACGGCAGCCCCGAGCGCGCACGGCGCCCAACCCTACCCGGTTTGGGGTTGGTGTTCTTGTGTCGTCAGGCGCTGTCAGCGCGCGGCGCTATGCTGTGGGCTCCCGCCACAGAGGGTTAGCCATGACCGCGTTCACGCCCGCACCGCTTCCACCCGACGAGTCGCAACGCCTGCAGACGTTGGCGAGCTACGCCGTGCTGGACACCGCGCCCGAACTCGCGTTTGATGATTTTCCCCACCTGGCCAGCCGTTTGCTGGAGGTGCCGATCGCCCTGATTTCATTGGTGGACGAACAGCGCCAATGGTTCAAGAGCAAGGTGGGACTGGACGCGTGCGAAACCCCGCGCGATTGGGCGTTTTGCAGCCACGCCATTCTGCAACCCGATCTGATGGTGGTTGAGGACGCCGCACAAGACCCCCGTTTTGCCGGCAACCCGCTGGTGGTGGGTGAGCCCCACATCCGGTTTTACGCCGGATGTCCGTTGGTGACGGCGGACGGGCAAGCGCTGGGCACGCTGTGCGTGATCGACCGCCAGCCGCGCCGCCTGAGCGCGGACCAGTTGGACATCCTGAAACGGCTGGGGCGACAAATGGTGCACCTGCTGGAGCTGCGCCGCGCCACTTTGCGTCAGCAAGCCATCGAATCGCAACTGCGGGACCAACGTCTGGCCTTGAAGCGGCTGGCGTTGGTGGCGCAGCGCACCAACAACGTCGTCATCATGGCCGACCCACAGGGCCGCACCACCTGGGTCAATCACGCGTTCGAGCAAGTGACGGGCTACAGTTTCACGGAGGCGATGGGCCGCACACCGGGAGAGTTGTTGCAGTTTGAAGGCACGTCGCAGCGCGAACGTGCCACGTTGCGCGAGGCGGTGCGGCAACGCCAGGCTGCGCGGGTTCACATCCTGAACCGGGGCAAGGGCGGCAACGTGTACTGGATGGATGTGGACCTGCAGCCGCTGAACGACGAGCAGCTTGGGTTTTTGGGGTTCGTGGCGATCGAGACCGACATCACCGAACTGATCCGCCAGCGCGAGCACTTGAAAGCCATGTTCGAGGCGTTGCCGGTGGGCTTTTTGCAGCAGGGCGCCGATTTGACGGTGCAGCGCTCCAACCGACTGGCGCGGCGCCTGCTGGATCACCCGTCTGCCGAGCCCGGCTGGCACCTGCCCGCACCCATCCACAGCCTGACGCAGGAGGTGTTGAGCAACCACCGCGCCGTGAGCCAGCAGTTGGTGGCGCTGGTGGACCCGCAAGGCCGCAGCCGCTGGTTGCAGATGAGCGCCGCGCCGCTGCCCGGGGCCATGGGCGAGCCCGAAGGCGTGATGGTGGCACTGGCCGACCAGACCGACCAGGTGCAGTTGGGGCATTACATGGAACTGGCGTGCGCCACCGCCGACCTGTGCCACTGGCATTGGAACGTGCGTCAGCACCAGATCGAGGTGTCGGAGCTGTGGCGCCACCGGTTGGGGGCCAACCATGGCCGCCTCGTGCCGGCCCACCTGGTCCACCCGCAAGACCGCCCCCACGCCATGCGCGAACTGCGGGCCCATTTGCGGGGCATGCGGCCCGCGTTCCGGTTTGAATGCCGCATCCGCTTCGACAACGATGAGTGGCGTTGGGTGCTGTGCGGTGGCGCGGTGACGCAGCGCAACGCGCGCGGTCGGGTGGTGAACCTGTCGGGTGTGATGCTGGACATTGACGAGCGCAAACGCATGGAGCAGGCGCTGGAACAGGCGGCCACCACCGACGCCCTGACGCAGTTGCCCAACCGCCTGATGCTGAAGGACCGACTGCAGCAAGCGGTGGTGGCGGCGCAACGCCACCGGCGCATGGGCGCGCTGCTGTTCCTGGACCTGGACCACTTCAAGCGCGTCAACGACACCCACGGCCACTCGGCCGGTGACGAGTTGCTGCAATGGGTGGCGGCGCGTTTGCAGTCGCACCTGCGCGCGGGCGACACCCTGGCCCGAATGGGTGGCGATGAAATGCTGGTGCTGTTGCCCGAACTGGCGACCGACGAGGCCGCTGCCCGCACGCTGGCGCAGCAGGTGGCGACCAAGTTGCAGCAGGCACTGGACGAACCCTTCCTGGTGCACGGCGCGCCTTTGCGGGTGGGGGTGAGCATTGGCATCACCCTGTTCCCCAAGGGGCCCACCGAGTCGGTGGAGAACCTGATCCGCGAAGCCGACACCGCAATGTACGCCGCCAAGGGCGATGCGCGCGGCACCTGGCGCCACTACGAGCCGGTGATGCACCAGACCGTGACCCGCCGCCTGCAACTGGACAACGACTTGCGACTGGCCTTGCAGCGCCAGGAGTTCTACCTGTGCATGCAGGGCAAGTGGACGCCCAAGGGCGAGCTGGCAGGGGCGGAGCTGCTGTTGCGCTGGCGCCACCCGGAGCGTGGGGAGATTTCACCGGCCGACTTCATTGCGGCGGCCGAGGAGTCCGAGTTGATCGTGCCACTGGGCCTGTGGGTGCTGGCACAGGCGGCCGAGGTGGCGCGCCAGGCCCAACGGTCGCGCCCCGACTTCGTGGTGTCGGTCAACCTCAGTCCGGTGCAGATTCGCCACCCGGCGTTCGCCGATGGCCTGCGCGCTGCCGTGACTCAGGCCCAGATCGCGCCAGGCGCCCTGATTCTGGAGATCACCGAAGGGGTGCTGCTGCAGCCGCAATTGGCGCAGCAACTGGTGATGCTGGAAGACGAAGGTTTCCGTTTTTCGATCGACGATTTCGGCACCGGGTATTCCAGCCTGGCCTACCTGAAGCGGTTGCCGGTGCACGAACTCAAGATCGACCGCTCCTTTGTGCGCGACCTGGAAGACGACGCTGACGACGCGGCCCTGGTGCAGGCGATTCTGTCGATCGCGCGGCGATTTGGCATCAAAACCGTGGCCGAAGGGGTGGAAACCAGTGTTCAGGCGCGTTTTCTGCACAGCAGCGGTTGCGACTTGTTGCAAGGTTATCTGTACGACCGACCGCGCCCGGTGGCCGAATTTTTTGAGCAACACCTGCAGCGCACGCAAGCTTGAGCCCGCGTTTCAGGGGGGCGGTTGCCGCGCTGCCAGCCAGGCCTCAAACGCGGTCGCGTCCAGGGGGCGGCTGTACCAGTAACCTTGGCCGAAGTCGCAGCCCGCTTCGCACAGCAGCCGGTGTTGTTGCTCGGTTTCCACGCCCTCGGCCACCACCGCAATGCCCAGCGCCTTCGCCATCTGGATGATGGAACGGCAGATGGCGAGGTTTTTGGCGCTCTCTGCCATGTTGTGCACAAAGCTGCGGTCGATTTTCAGCAACTGGATGTCGAACTGGTGCAGGTAGGACAGCGCGGAGTAGCCGGTGCCGA
>CAZGDZ010000096.1:0-7392 GCA_964524855.1 uncultured Macromonas sp. | reverse complement strand
TGGCTTCAGCGCCAAAACCACGCTGGCGCTGGCGCAGAGCCTGTACGAAAAGCACAAGGCCCTGACCTACCCGCGGACCGACAGCCGCGCCCTGCCCGAGGACTACCTGGGCACCGTCAAGCAGACCTTCGAGATGCTGGCCGACAGCCCGCTGAACCACCTGGCGCCGCACGCGCTGGTGGCGCTGAACAACGGCTACATCAAGCCCACCAAGCGGGTGTTCGACAACAGCAAGGTGAGCGACCACTTCGCCATCATCCCCACGCTGCAGGCGCCCAGCGGCCTGAGCGAGGCCGAGCAGAAACTGTACGACCTGGTGGTGCGCCGCTTCATCGCGGTGTTCTACCCGGTGGCCGAATTCCTGGTCACCACCCGCGTCACGAAAGTGGCGGTGCCTGGCGCCACCCACCACTTCAAGACCGAGGGCAAGGTGCTGGTCAAGCCCGGCTGGATGGCGGTGTACGGTAAAGAAGCCGCTGCCGATGTGGAGGACGCTAAAGACGGCGACAAGGGCCAGAACCTGGTGCCGGTGCAGCCGGGCGAAACCGTGCACACCGACGAAGCCACCGCCAAGGGCCTGAAAACCCGCCCGCCCGCGCGCTACAGCGAAGCCACGCTGCTGGGCGCCATGGAAGGCGCCGGCAAGATGGTGGACGACGAGGAACTGCGCAGCGCCATGGGCGACAAGGGCCTGGGCACACCGGCCACGCGCGCGGCCATCATCGAAGGCCTGTTGACCGAAAAGTACATGCTGCGCGAAGGGCGCGAACTCATCCCCACCGCCAAGGCGTTCCAGCTGATGACGCTGCTGCGCGGCCTGGGGGTGGAAGAACTTTCCAAGCCCGAGCTGACCGGCGAGTGGGAGCACAAGTTGTCGCTGATGGAGCGCGGGCAGTTGAGCCGCGAGGCCTTCATGCGCGAAATCGCGGCGATGACCGAGCACATCGTCAAAAAGGCCAAGGAATACGACCGCGACACCGTGCCCGGCAACTACGCCACTTTGCACACGCCCTGCCCGAACTGCGGTGGGGTGGTGAAAGAGAACTACCGCCGCTACGCCTGCACCGGCGCCGATGGCAAGAGCGATGGCTGCGGCTTCTCGTTCGGCAAATCGCCCGGCGGGCGCACCTTCGAGATTGACGAAGCCGAAGCCTTCCTGCGCGACCGCCACATCGGCCCGTTGGAGGGCTTCCGCTCCAAAGCCGGTTGGCCCTTCGTGGCCGTGCTGGTGCTCAAGTTCAGCGACGAGGACAAGAACTGGAAGCTGGAATTTGACTTTGGCGACGACAAGGCCGACGAAGACACCGGCGAGCTGGTCGATTTCAGCGCCGCGCCAGCGCTGGGCCCGTGCCCCAAGTGCGGCAGCCCGGTGCACGCGCACGGCAGCAACTACGTGTGCAGCAAGGCCGTGCCCACCGCGGCCCAGCCCACCCCAAGCTGCGACTTCAAGAGCGGCACCACCATCCTGCAGCAAGAGATTGCGCCGGAGCAGATGCAAAAGCTGCTGAGCACCGGCAAGACCGATCTGCTGGACAAGTTCGTCTCCAACAAGACGCGCCGCGCCTTCAAGGCCTTCCTGGCTTGGGACCCGGGCGCGGGCAAGGTGGGGTTCGAGTTCGAGCCGCGCGAAAGCAAGTACCCGCCGCGCAAGACGGCGGCTGCCAAGAAAGCGCCAGCCAAGACCGCTGCCAAGAAAGCCCCCGCCAAAAAGGCCGCGCGCAAGACTGCCGGCTGATTTGTTGCGCCGCAGCATCATTGCGTGACGGTGGCGCGCTCATCCCGGGCTGAGAGGGGGTGTTTGTCAGACGCCAAAGTTATCATATGAAACATTCCGTGCGGGCCGAAGCTGGGTGGGTGCGCGGATGTTTTGCTTGTGGAGTGTAGGCTTTGGATCTCGCAACCCTCATTGGTCTCATCGGCTCGTTCATCATCGTGCTGGCCGCCATCCTCATTGGCGGCTCGGCGGGCATGTTTGTGGACCCTGCGTCCATCCTGATCGTGCTTGTCGGCTCCTCGTTCGTGGTGCTGATGAAGTTCTCGCTCAAGCAGTTTCTGGCCGCCTTCAAGGTGGCGGGCACCGCTTTCCGGTTTCAACTGCCCGACACCCAGGCGCTGATCGACGAGATTTCTGACATCGCCAAGGTGGCCCGCAAAGATGGCTTTCTGGCGCTGGACGGCCGCGAGTATTCGGTGCCCTACCTGAAGCTGGGCATCCAGTTGATGGTGGACGGGCAACCGCCCGAGGTGGTGCGTGGCGTGCTGGAAAGAGAGCGCCTGCTGACGCTGGAACGCCACCGCTGGGGTGCCAAGGTGTTCTCCGCGATGGGCGATGTGGGGCCGGCCATGGGCATGATCGGCACCCTGGTGGGGTTGGTGCAGATGTTGGCCAACATGTCAGACCCGGCGTCCATCGGTCCGGCCATGGCGGTGGCATTGTTGACCACCCTGTACGGCGCGGTGCTGGCGAACATGGTGTGCATCCCGATCGCTGACAAGTTGACCTTGCGATTGACCGAAGAGGCCCGCATGCAGGCGATGCTGATGGACGCGGTCACCAGCATCCACAACGGCGTCAACCCCCGGGCGGTGGAAACGCTGTTGAGCAGCTACCTGCCGGCCAAGGCGCGCAAGGCTGAGTGATGGACGAGCAAGAAGAGGTCAAACCCGGCTTGCCGGCCTACATGGGGACGTTCGCCGACCTCATGTCGCTGTTGATGTGCTTCTTTGTGCTGTTGCTCTCGTTCGCCGAGATCGACGCGATGAAGTTCAAGCAGATTGCCAAATCGATGGAGCAGGCCTTTGGGGTGCAACGCGAGGTGCCCGCGCTGGAGCCGCCGATGGGTACCAGCCCGGTCTTTGACAAGTTTTCGCCTGGCAAACCCGAGCCCACGGTGCTCGATCAGGTGAAGCAGCAAACCTCGCAAGACGATCCCAAGCTGCGCACCCACACGGCCGAGGCGGTGGCCCAGGCGCAGCAGTCTCTGGAGCAGCAACTCAACGCCACCGCAGCGGAAGTGGCGCGCCAGTTGAGCAAGGAGCTGGAGCAGGGGGCGTTGCAGCTCGAAAAAGGCGCCCGCAAACTGGTGATCCGGATCGAGGAGCGGGGCTCCTTCGGTTCCGGGTCGGCCGAGTTGTCCAGCCATTTTGTGCCGGCGCTGGAGCGCATCGGGGGTGCACTGGCCCAGTTGCCGGGCGAAATTTCCATCGAAGGTCACACCGACAACATCCCCATTCGCACCGCGCGCTTTCAGTCCAACTGGGATTTGTCGGCGTCGCGCGCGGCCTCGGTGGCCAATGCGCTGATCGGCACCGGGGCGGTGCCCTCGCAGCGCCTGCGCTTGCAGGGCTATGCCGAAACCCGTCCCCGGGTGGCCAACGACACGCCCGAAAACCGCGCCATGAACCGGCGGGTGGAGGTGATTGTGGACCTGAACGAGCCGGCGCGCGAATACGAAGCCGAGTTCCTGCGTTTGCTGGAGGCGGGGCAGTTGCAGGAGGCCGCGCAGCTCACTTTGCAGCGTTGAGTGCTGCGCTGCGTTGCTGGGTTTTTTGCTGTTTCATCAGGCGCGTCAGGGCCTCGCCGAAATGCCGGCACACCAGTTTGAAGCCGGTGTATTGGGCCTCGTCCATCCGTGTGGCGGCGGTCCCGCCATCGGCCCAGACCACGCCCACTGGGCGGTCGTGCACTTGCACCGAGCCCCAGATGGCGCCCCCCGGCAACAGTTCGTTGCGCAGGCTGGCCGGCAAACGTTGCCGCAGGCTGGGCAGGCGTTCCCCCTGACCCAGCAAGAAGCCATGGGGTTGGCTGAACACCTTGGCCAGCAGGTTGCCGTCGTCCAGGGTGACCACGTACTGGCGCGGAACCACGGCGGGCCCAAAACCGCGGGCCATGAAGCAAACCAGTTGATCGGCTTGAGAGGTTTTGAGGAACAGGGCAAAACGGTCCAGCCCCAACCCTTCTGACAAGGTGCGCTGGAAGGCCTGGAAGAAAGCGCCCAGATCGGCGTGTTGGCCGTGGGCACAGTCGTCCACAAACTGGTCGATGAGGGTTCGAGCGGGGCTGCCGCGCTCGATGCTGCGCGGCACGGACTCGGTGTTGCCCGACACCGCCGGCGCCGGGCGGTTCGCCGGCGGGCGGCCCAAGTTGCGTTTGGGGCGATGCCACGGAGCCCACAAGAGGCGGGCGGCGGGTGCGGCCAGCCATCCGCTGGTCAGCATCTCACGGCTGGCGGCCACGGCGGCGCGCCGGGTGGCTGCCATCACGTCTTCAATGCGCCAGTGACGATGCGTCGAGAGGGCGTCCTGCAACAGCCGGGTTCGCGGGCTGTACCAACTGCGCATGCCTTCTTGTGCCAGCAAGTGCAGCAGCGATGGCAGGGTGGAGGGTTGGTAGAGCCAGCGCCCCAGTTCGGTGGGCACGGGGGGCGGGTTGGCATCGGTCCAGGCCAGCCTCGCCGCTAGGCCCAGGTGGCGTGCGTCCAGGGTTTGGGTGGCGCGGTTGTCGTCTTGTTCGAGCAAACCGAAATGAACCACCATCGCGGCGTTGAGTTCGTGCATCTGGCACCCCAGCAGCGCCTGTTCCACCTGAGCGGGCCGCTCGCCTGCGGCGATGCGTTCGGCCATCTGCTGCGCCAGTGCCGGGGCCGCCAGGGGCAGGCGCCATTCGGCCATCATCTGGACCTGCATTTCCCACATTTTGCGCAGGCGTTCGTCCAACGTGTCGTTGGGGGCGAACTGGGCCGCCAGGTGCGCCGCGAGTCGGCTGGTGGCAATCGCTTCGGCGTACTCGCGGTGGCCGGGTTGGTTGGGGTCCAGCGGGTGAGCATCCAGCCGCTGGATCACCGTTTGCAGGCCGGTGAGTCCCAGCGCCCCGACTGCGTGCGACAGGCTGGCCACTTGCCCGCCACGCAGGCGCTTTTGCCCCTCCAGCAGCACGGCCAGGCCCAGCGGCAAGTCGCGCTGCAGCGCTTCCATCAGGCGGGCGGTGGGCAGGTCTTCCGAGAGCAGGGTGTCCACCACGGCGGGCGGGCTCAGCAGCGGTAGCGCCACATCGGCCAAGCGCTGTCGCCAGGCGGGCAGACCTCGGGGCGTCGTCGAGGTGGCGGGGGTCGGGGGTCGCGTGGCCATCGTCTCGACTGTACGCGATTTGGGTCGGCATACCGCCCGTTTGGCTATGATCTTGCCCGAGTATTGACCCGCCAAAATTGGAGACTGTGGATGAGCTTGAAACTGTTTTATGCACCGGGCGCCTGTTCGTTTGTGCCCCATGCTTTGCTGGAGTTGTCGGGCGCAGCGTTTGAGCCGGTGCTGGTGAAGCTGCACAAGGGCGAGCAGCGCACCCCCGAATACCTGGCCGTGAACCCGCGCGGCCAGGTGCCGGTGCTGGTGGACGGCGACGATGTGATCACCCAGATCGTGGCCATCGTGCTGCACCTGGACCAGCGCTTGCCCGAGGCGGGCTTGCTGCCCAAGGCCGGCCTGGCGCGCACCCGTGTGATCGAGACCTTTGTGTGGATGAACAACACGGTGCACCCCACCTTCACCCACGTGTTCATGCCGCAAAAGTTCACCCCCGATGAGGCAGCCCAAGCGTCGGTGAAGGCACATGCGGTGACCCAATACCACGGCTTGCTGCAAGACATTGAGGCCATGGTGGCGCGCAAAACCGCGCCCTGGCTGACCGGCGAGCGCCCGGGTGTGCTCGACGCCTATGCCTTGACTTTCCTGCGTTGGGGCGGTTTGGCGGGCATCGACCCCACCACGCTGCCGGCCACTTGGGCCCTGGCGCAAGCCTTCGCGGCATTGCCCGCCGTGGCGCGGGTGGTGGAGCGAGAACGGCTGCAGTTGAACGTTTACAAGCCGGCCGCTTGATCGGGGTTGGGCCCGAAGCGCAATGACACCCGCAGCCCCCTCCCTTGGGGGCGGCCGGAGTGGGTGTCTTCCATTTCCAGCACGGCGCCGTGTTGCTGCGCAATTTCGTGCACGATGGCCAGCCCCAGGCCCGAGCCATCCACGTTGGTGCCCAGCGCGCGGTAAAACGGCTCCAGCACCAGTTCGCGTTCGTTTTCGGGAATGCCGGGGCCGTTGTCCTCCACCTGCAGCACCTGCACCCCGCTGAACGGGTCCACCAGCACCCGCGCGGTCACGATGCCGCCGGCCGGGGTGTAGTTGATGGCGTTGTCCACCAGGTTGCGCACCAGCTCGCGCAGCAGGGTGGGGTTGCCCAGCAGTTCGCAGTGGGGCGGCGCGGTTTCCGGGCCCTCGTAGCCCAGGTCCAGCCGCTTGTCCATGGCGCGCGGCACTGAATCTTCGATCACTTCGCGCACCAAGGCGGGCAGATCGACCACGCTCGTGGGCAGCGAGCGACCGGTGGTTTCGGCCCGCGCCAGCGCCAGCAATTGGTTCACCGTGTGGGTGGCCCGCACGCTGGATTTGGCGATTTGCTGCAACGACCGGTGCACGTCTTCGGCGGCCGCCGCGTTCTGCGCCATTTCGGCCTGCATGCGCAAGCCGGCCAGCGGGGTTTTGAGCTGGTGGGCGGCGTCGGCCAGGAAGCGTTTCTGGTTGCTCAGCGAGCTTTTCAGGCGTTCCAGCAGGTCGTTGATGGATGACACCAGCGGCGCCACTTCCTGTGGCACATGCTCGTTGTCGATCGGGCTCAGGTCGTCCGGGCGGCGGGCGCGGATGCGTTGCTCCAGGTCGCTCAGCGGGCGAATGCCACGCACCAACGCCAGCCACACCAACAGCACCGCCAACGGCAGGATGATGAACTGCGGCACCATCACGCCCTTGATGATCTCGGTCGCCAGTTTGGAGCGTTTGCCCCGGGTTTCGGCCACCTGCATCAGCACCAGGTGGTCGCGGTTGAGGCCGCGCGCGATCCAGGTGTAGGCCACCCGCACGTCTTCGTCGCGCACGACGTCGTCGCGCAGGTACACCTCGCCGGGAGAGGTCTGGATTTCGGGGTTGGGCGAGGGGAAATCGGGGTCGCCGCTGACCAGCCGCCCGTCGCGGTCGCGCACCTGGTAGAAGACGAGGTCGGTGTCGTCGGCGCGCAGCAGGTCGCGTGCCTGCGCGGTCAGGTTGAATTGCGCCTCGTTGTCGCGCACCGCGACGAACTGGATCAGCGCCTGCAGGTTGAATTCCAGCGCCCGATCGTACGGTTTGCTGGCAATGCCTTGCGCCACGAACCAGGTCAGCACCAGCGACAACGGCCACAGCAGCAGCAGCGGCGTCAGCATCCAGTCCAGGATTTCGCCGAACAGCGAACGCTGCTCGCGCTGGAACAGCTTCACGTCGCCGTGGTCTGGCCGGCCGTTTCGCCGGGCAGCAGCTTGAGGCAATAGCCCAGGCCACGCACGGTAGCGATGCGGATCGGTCCTTTCTCGATCT
>CAZGDZ010000095.1:0-7424 GCA_964524855.1 uncultured Macromonas sp. | reverse complement strand
CGGCAACGCGATACTGCTTGCCGCCGGTTTTTATGACCGCGTACATATGAACCTCGAATGGTGATTTCAGCAAACGAATTTTCGCTGAACTGAGCATTATAGATGCATTGGACTGTTTTTGCAAGACACTTGAACCCCATGCCCTGTCACCGATCTCACTGGTGCTGCAACCGACCGTAGGAACCGACCATGGCCATTTCCTGGCTGACCGCTCTCAAAATCATTCCCTGGGGTGACGTGATCGAGCACGCGCCGGCCGTGCTCAAAGGCGCTCGCCGCTTGCTGGACCGGCAGCCAATCGCACCCACCGCCAGCCCCACGCGCTCCGGCGAGGTGTCTGATTTGGCCACGTTGCAACAGCGCTTGTCAGCCCTGGAACAACAACACGCCAGTGACATGGCGCAATTGACACAGACGGTGGCCGACCTGGCCGAGCAAAACACCCGACTGGTGCAGGCGGTGGACGTGCTGAGGTGGCGCACCCGCTGGCTGGGCGCGATCGCGGTGGTGTTGCTGGTGGGATTCGCGGTTGCTGTGTGGGGCCGTTGACCACCCCTTACCAACGCAATGCGCGGGCGCCGGCCAGGGCGCCCAGACCGGCCGATGCAACCATGCCCAGCACATACCACACCGCCAGAAAGGGCGCGTCCAGTTCTGGGCAATGCAAGGCATAGACCATGGCAGCCAAGGCACCCGCCAGCCAGCCCGCTGCTGCGCCCGTCATCACCGGCTGGGTCGGCGCCAGCCCGCGCAAGGCCCAAAACAGCATCACCCCCACCGGCAGGGCGGTGACGACAATGTTGAAAGTGCACACCCGCCAGGTGTCGCCGAGTACCAACCCCGGCCGCGCGGCCGCAGGGGCTTGCATCCAGGCCCAACCGGCCAACAGCCACATCAAAGCCACGGGCAGTGCCGCCCACCAAACTGCGCCCCCGGTACGCACGCCGGGGTGAGCGAGGCGCCACACCACTACGGCGCCGGCCAGCGCCGTGAATGCGGGCATGCCCAGCTTGCCCCAGAACATGGGGATAGACGCCAGACTGACCAGGTTGGCGCGCACGCCCAGCCATTCGACCACCCACAGATAGGACAAGGCCAAGCCCACCAGCAGGGCCACGCCCAAGCGCTTTTCGGCGCTGTGTCGAGGCACAGGCGTGGCATCGGCCGCCAGCAGGCTCAGCAATTCGTCGGTCTTCATGTCTGTCCTTTCCAGGCGCGGGCCAGGGCCTTCAAGCCCCGGTGCACGCCCACTTTGATGGCCGACTCTGACATGCCCGTCGCCTGCGCCGCCTCGCGCACCGACAAGCCATCGATCTTGGTGCGCAGTATGGGCAGGCGCTGGTGGTCAGGCAGGCCGTTGAGCAGTTGCGACAGGTCACGCCGTGTTTCATGGACCTCGTCATCAGCCGTGGCGAACACCGCCAGATCGTCGTCCAGCGGATCGTTGAGCGCCTCGTGCCGGGCACGGCGACGCCACAGATCGACCAGTTTGTAGCGCGCCACCGCGTGCACCCACGCCGTCAATGGCTCGGTGGTGCGGTAGGTGTGCCGCTGGGTGTGCAAGGCCATCAGGGTGTCCTGCACCAGGTCCTCCACCTCGTCGGGCAGGCCGGTGAGCCTGCGGCGGAAATAGCCGCGCAGCAGCGGCGTCAGCCGTTGCAGAAACAGGTGGTAGGCCCGGGCATTGCCCTCCAGGCCCTGCACAAACAGGCCGCGCAGATCGCGCTCGGTCGAAGTCACAACCGGTATTCGTTCCATGGTCTGCAAAGGTTACAACGGCCACGAAAAATATTCTGAAAGATTTTGAGGCGATGGTTGTAACGACTCGCCCATCGCAGGCGAACTAGCAGACGCTCTGGCACTGCAATTCCGCACCTGCTAGGCAACATCAACCCATTGAAACGGAGTCCATCATGAACACCCGCACCCTCGGCCTGACCCTCGCCGCCATCACGGCCCTGTCTGCCACCGCCGCGCTGGCGCAAGACAAACCCGCCGCCAACGCGAAGCCTGCCATGGAGCGGTGCTATGGCGTGTCAATGGCGGGCAAAAACGACTGCGCCGCCGGCCCCGGCACCACCTGCGCGGGCACCTCGAAAACGGACTACCAGGGCAACGCTTGGAAGTATGTGCCTGCCGGCACTTGCACCTCCATTCAGACGCCCAAGGGCGCGGGCTCGTTGATGCCCATCAAGGCCTGACCTTGTCAGCGGCGACCGCCATGGACACGCCCCTGGGCGCAGGCCTGGGCCTGAAGCCCCAGCACTATGACGAGGCCTGCGCCAGTGACGCCAGTGGCCTGTGGTTCGAGGTGCACCCCGAGAACCACATGGTCGAAGGCGGCCCGCGCCTGGCCTGGCTGGAGGCCGTGCGGGCACGGCACCCGCTGTCGCTGCATGGCGTGTCAATGTCCCTGGCGGGGCCGGACGAACCCGACCCAGCGCACCTGGAACGGCTGGCCGCGCTGTGCGACCGGCTGCAGCCCGCACTGGTGTCGGAACACCTGGCGTGGTCGGTGCTGGGCGGGCACTACGCGCCCGACCTGCTGCCCTTCCCGCGCACGAACGAGGCACTGGCGCGCATTGCGCGGCGCATCGACCTGTTGCAGGAGCGGCTGCAACGACGCGTGGCCATAGAGAACCCTTCGCACTACCTGGTGCTGCCCGGGCACGACTGGGGCGAAGCCGACTTCTTGAACACCCTGGCGCGACGCACCGGCTGCGGTCTGTTGCTGGACGTGAACAACGTTTACGTGTCTGCCCACAACCTGGGCTTTGACGCCTGGGAAGCCCTGTGTGCGCTGGACGGCAATGCGGTGATGGAAATCCACCTGGCCGGGCACCATGCCGACCCGCAACTGGGCAACAACCTGCTGGTGGATTCGCACGACGCGCCGGTTTCCGAAGGCGTGTGGCAACTGTACGAACGGCTGGTGGAACGCATAGGCCCCAGGCCCACGCTGATTGAACGTGACGCCGAGATACCCGCCTTTGCCGAGTTGATGGCCGAGCGGGCACGCGCACAGCGCTGCCTGGATGCCCTGGGCGTGACTTGCCAAGAAGCCGAGGCGCTGCCATGAGCACGTCTGCCCTGGACGCTTTTCAGCACGCATTCTGGGCAGGGCTGTGGTCGCCGGTGCATGCCAACGCAACCACTATGCGAGCCGATTGGGAAGGCCAGCCCGGCTGGGCCGTCTACCGCAACACCGTCATCAAAGGCTGCGTGGACACACTATTGGCCAACTACCCCGCCGTGGCCACATTGGTGGGTGAAGACTGGCTGCGCGCAGCTGCAGCCGAGTACGTGACCGCCCACCCGCCCGCCGACCGGCGCATGCTGTTTTACGGTGAGGGTTTTGAGGACTTTCTGGCCAGCTTTCCACCCGCCGCGGACCTGCCCTACCTGGGCAGCGTGGACCGGCTGGACCGCCTGTGGCGCGAAGCCCATGCCGCCGCCGAAGCCCCGCGTTTGCAGCCCGGCAACCTGGCAACACGTGCCGCCAGCGAGCTGCACACCCTGGTGCTGCAACCCCACCCCAGCGCCCGTTGGGCGTGGTTCCCCGACCTGCCCGCAGGTGCCCTGTGGCGTGCGGCCCGCGAACACTGGAGCGACCCCAACCCGCCCGCCTGGCAAGGCGACGGCCTGCTGCTGACCCGCCATGCCAATGGGGCAGTGCAGTGGCAGCCGCTGGACGCAGGAGGTGCTGCGCTGCTGGACGCCTGCGTTCAAGGCCGGCCCCTGCCCGAGGCTGCTGACGCCGCCTTGAACACCGACCCCGCGTTGGACTTGACCGCCCTGCTGCACGCGCTGCTGGCGGTGGGGGCCTTCCGCGACCATGCCCCCCTTTGATCAGGAGAAACACCATGAACGCCCTGACCTTCACCCACACCCTGTCCAAAGCCGTACCGCGCAAGCTGGAGGCGTGGCTCAGCCACGACCTCATCGCCGCCGTGAGCCGCTTGGGGCTGGCGGGCATATTCTGGCTGTCGGGCCGCACCAAGACCGACGGCTGGCTGAACGTGAGCGACACCGCCTTGCTGCTGTTCGAACAGGACTACGCGCTGCCGTTGATACCGCCCGTGTGGGCCGCGCACCTGGCCACCTATGCCGAACACCTGTTCCCAGTGATGCTGGTGCTGGGCCTGGGGACGCGCTACGCCGCGCTGGCCCTGTTGGGCATGACGGCGGTAATACAGATCTTTGTGTATCCCAGTGCCTGGCCCACCCACCTGAGCTGGGCCGCGCCCTTGCTGTACCTGGCGGGCCGAGGGGCGGGCCAGTGGTCCGTAGACCGCTGGTTTTGCCAGGGGCGGTGCTGACCTTGCCCTCGAAATATAAACCCCATAGCTGAGTCACATGTTCACTGGCTTGGCTCATGCGTCTCCCTTCAATGAAGCAATGTGGTGGCAGTGCTGCCCCAACTCCACCACCGCATCCACCTGCAAGCGCATGGGCAAGGCACGAGCAATGTGGCGCAGGAACGAAACCGAGCGCAATGATTGTGTCCAGTCATGAAGGGGGTGAACATCCCCTATTTAGGTGAGCAACCCACCTCCAGCGACGCATCGCACCCCTGCCCGGCCGCAATCCAACGCATCACCCACGAACGGGTCATGCGCCACCGCCCTAAGCGGCCCAGTGTTTCCTCTGGCTGGCTCAGCGCACCGCATTCATAGCGCCCAGCTTCTGCCGACCAGCGCAGGGCGACGCAGGCTCCCCGGCGCCGACGCGACAGCAACATGCCCAGCGGGCAAGGTTCGGCCAAGCAGCACACACCACAGCCGTTGCACGGCTCACCCATCGGCGGTTTGGACGGCGCGTCAGGGTGAATGTGGATGATTTGATGTGGCACACCAGTTACGCCCGGCCCAATACCGGCGCCAGCGCCCGGCCCGTGTGCGTACCCAACTGAACCAGTGCTTCGGGTGTCGTGGCGGCTACGATGCGCCCTCCTCCATCGCCGCCTTCGGGGCCCAGGTCGATGATCCAGTCGGCCTCGGCGATGACGTCCAGGTCGTGCTCGATGACCACCACGCTGTGCCCTCCATTGACCAAGCGGTGCAGCACGCGGATGAGTTTGTCCACGTCGGCCATGTGCAGGCCCACGGTGGGCTCGTCCAGCACGTAGAGCGTGTGCGGGGCTTTCTGGCCACGGCGGCCCACTTCGTCGCGCACCTTGGTGAGTTCGGTGACGAGCTTGATGCGCTGCGCCTCGCCGCCGCTGAGCGTGGGTGAGGGCTGGCCCAAAGTCAGGTAGCCCAGCCCCACGTCCTTGAGCAGTTGCAGCGGGTGGGCGATGCTGGGCATGGACGCGAAGAAGTCCACGGCCTCGTCCACTTCCATGCGCAGCACGTCGCCAATGCTCTTGCCGCGCCACGTGACGGCCAGCGTCTCGGGGTTGAAGCGCGCACCGTGGCAAGCCTCGCAGGGCACTTTCACGTCGGGCAGGAAGCTCATCTCGATGGTGCGCATGCCCTGCCCTTCGCAGGTGGGGCAGCGGCCGTCACCGGTGTTGAAGCTGAAGCGCCCCGGCGCGTAGCCGCGCGCCTTGGCTTCCAGCGTTTCGGCGTAGAGCTTGCGGATGGTGTCCCAAAAACCGATGTAGGTGGCCGGGCAGGAGCGCGGCGTCTTGCCGATGGGGGTCTGGTCCACCTCCAGCACGCGCTGGATGGCCTCGCTGCCGACCACACCTTCGCAGCCCTGCCACGGGGGGCGTTCGCCCGCATGCCAGACGTCGCGCCCGGCCTTGGTGGCCTGCATCTGCACGGCGGCGGCCACGTTGGTGAGCAGCACGTCGCGCGCGAAGGTGGATTTGCCGGAACCGCTGACGCCGGTGACGGCAACCAGGCGCTTGAGCGGTATCTGTGCCGTCACGTTCTGTAGGTTGTGAAGGGTGGCTCCTTTGACGGTGAGCCAGTCGATTCTTTCGTCGCTTGAAGGGTTGGGGTGGGGCGACGAGGGTACGGGGGGCTTCGATTTCTGGCCGCGCAGCGGACGGTATGAGGCGTCCGGCACCCCCCTTGGATCGGCAGCGAGTGAAGCGGACACAAACCGCCGCGCCAGCAGCGGGTGCTTCATCGCGTGCAACAAGTACCGCCCGGTCTGCGAATCGGCTGCCGCCATCACGTCGTCCACCGAACCTTCGGCCACCACGCGCCCGCCGCGCAGGCCCGCGCCGGGCCCGATGTCGATGACGTGGTCGGCGCGGCGGATGGTGTCCTCGTCGTGCTCCACCACCACCAGCGTGTTGCCCTTGCCACCCAGCTTGTGCAGGGCGTTGAGCAGGATCTGGTTGTCGCGCGCGTGCAGGCCGATGGTGGGCTCGTCGAGCACGTAGCACACGCCCTGCAGGTTGGAGCCGAGCTGCGCCGCCAGACGGATGCGCTGCGCCTCGCCACCGCTGAGGGTGGGCGCGCCACGGTCGAGCGTGAGGTAGCCCAGACCCACTTCTTCCAGGAACTCCAGGCGGCTCTGGATTTCGGGCAGCAGGTCGCGGGCAATGTCGGCTTCGCGCGTGGTGAGGCCTTGCGCGGCAGACGATTCACCCTGCACGGCGCCAGCCACAGCGAGTGGCGCCTGTTGCAAAGCCTGCACCCACAGGCGCACGTCGCGCACGCTCAGCCGCGCGAGTGACGTGATGGTTTGACCATGGAACTTGACGGCACGCGCCGTGGCGTTGAGGCGCGTGCCCCCGCAACTGGTGCAAGGCTGGTCGGCCACGTCTTCCACCTCGGGCTCGGCAAAGCTCTGTTCGCGGCCTTTCTGGTCGTCGTCGCGCACGGAATCGTCGAACGCCTTGCGCTGCTCGCGGGTGAGTTGCACGCCCGTGCCCACGCAGTCCGGGCACCAGCCGTGCTTGCTGTTGTACGAGAACAGGCGCGGGTCCAGTTCGGCATAGCTGGTGGCGCACGACGGGCAGGCGCGCAGCGTGGAAAACACCTGCAGCCGCCCAATACCCACCGTGGATTCACCATTGACCATGGCCGCTTCCAGCCCGTGCATGCCCGACAGCACGTGCACCACGCCCTTGCCGTGTTCCAGCGCACGCATGAGTGCCTGGCGCAGTTCGGCTTCGTGTTCGGGGGCCACGTCCAGGCTGCCCACGGGCAGTTCGACGGTGTGTTCCTTGAAGCGGTCGATGCGCGGGAAGCCCTGCGTGGGCAGGAATTCGCCGTCCACCCTCAGGTGGGTGTAGCCACGTGGGCGCGCCCAGTCGGCCAGTTCGGTATAGACGCCTTTGCGATTGACCACCAGCGGCGCCAGCAGGCCGATGTGCTGACCACGGAAGGCCGTCATCAACTGCGCGAGGATGCTTTCGGGCGTTTGCGGCTGCACGGGGGTGTCGTCGTGCACGCAATGCTGGGTGCCCAGCTTGACGTACAGCAGGCGCAGGAAGTGCCAGACCTCGGTGGTGGTGCCCACGG
>CAZGDZ010000094.1:2093-7434 GCA_964524855.1 uncultured Macromonas sp. | reverse complement strand
CACCGGTCCCCAATTGACGCCCAGGGTCGAAGGCCCAGTGCTGGTGATTCACCAAAGCGACGCCGTGCTGGACGGCATGGACAACTGGAACAAGGGCGCCCATGGGCGCAGCGGCCTGATCGGCAAGGTCAAGGCCAGCACGCTGACCGAGGCCGAGGCCGAGGTTCAACTGCTGGACTTTGTCAAAACCTATGTACCGCGCAGTGCGGCGCCGATGTGCGGCAACAGCATTGGGCAAGACCGGCGCTTTCTGGTCAAGTACATGCCCAAGCTGGAGTCGTAATTTCATTACCGCAACCTGGACGTGAGCACCCTCAAGGAGTTGGCCAAACGCTGGAAGCCCGAGGTGTATGCGTCGTTCAAGAAGCACCAACGGCACACGGCCTTGGCCGATGTGCACGAATCGATTGACGAATTGGAGCACTACCGGCACCATTTTCTGCGTTGAACCTTTTTGTTGACCGACTTTCCCGACGCTGCACGACCGGCTCCCACCGAGGGCTGGCGGCGGTGAAAAAAACCAAGCAAATCGCCATGAACATGTCATTGAAGCCCGCCACCCGTGCGGGAGAGGCGCACATGCGCCAGATGTTGCGGCTGGCCGCCGCTGTTGCCTTCCTGATCGCGGTCGGCTTCTATGCCGCTTTCAGCACCGAGAGCCTGCCTGGCCTCTCTACCCAGGCTTTGTGGTTCCTCATCGTGGCGGCCGCCGTGGGCGGCTACATGGCCATGAACATTGGGGCCAACGATGTGGCCAACAACATGGGCCCTGCCGTGGGTTCAGGGGCCATCACCTTGGGCTGGGCCATCCTGATTGCGGCGGTGTTCGAGGCGCTGGGCGCCATCATCGCCGGCGGTGAGGTGGTGGGCACCATCAAAGGCGGCATCATCGACACCCGCGCTTTTTCAGACCCCGAGCAGTTCACCTGGCTGATGCTGGCAGCACTGCTGGCCGGCGCCTTGTGGCTCAACCTGGCCACCATGCTGGGCGCGCCGGTGTCCACCACGCACTCCATCATTGGCGCGGTGATGGGCGCGGGCATTGCCGCAGGTGGTTGGGGCTTGGTCAACTGGAGCACCATCAGCTCCATCGTGGCGAGTTGGGTCATTTCGCCCCTGCTGGGCGGCGTGATTGCGGCCGGTTTTCTGTTCCTCATCAAGCACGCCATCACCTACAAGAGCGACATGACCCAGGCCGCCAGCCGCCATGTGCCCTTGCTGGTGGCGCTGATGGCCTGGGCCTTTGGCACTTACATGCTGCTCAAAGGCGTGTCGCAGCTGGTCAAGGTGTCTTTCGGGATGTCGGTGCTTCTGGGGCTGGTGTTTGCGGTGGTGGTGTTTGTCGCGGTGTCCAAACCCATCGCCCGTGCCGCCAAACGGCA
The DNA here is from genome assembly GCA_964524855.1 of uncultured Macromonas sp. Taxonomy (GTDB): domain Bacteria; phylum Pseudomonadota; class Gammaproteobacteria; order Burkholderiales; family Burkholderiaceae_C; genus CAZGDZ01. The sequence continues at coordinate 6,052 of CAZGDZ010000094.1, read as the reverse complement.
ACCCAACAACAAGGACGGTGTGAATGCGTTGTTCACTTGGCCCTTGGTGTTTTCGGCTGCTTTGTTGAGTTTTGCCCATGGTGCCAACGACGTGGCCAACGCCATCGGCCCGCTGGCTGCGATTTATGAAGCGGTGGTCAGTGGTGCGGTGACGGCCAAGGCGGCCACGCCCCTGTGGGTGATGGTGCTGGGCGCGCTGGGCTTGGCGGTTGGTCTGGCTCTGTACGGTGCCCGTTTGATCACCACGGTCGGCAAGGAAATCACCGAGCTGGACCGCATGCGGGCCTATTCGATTGCCATGGCCGCCACGCTGACCGTGATCATGGCGTCCCAGTTGGGCATGCCCGTGTCCACCACCCACGTCACCATCGGTGCGGTGTTCGGCGTTGGGTTCTTGCGCGAATTGCTGAAGGTCAACTACTCCAAGATGGAGGCCGTGATCCGTGCCGGCCACCAGGGGGAAGACAAAGACGCGGTCGAGGCCTACCTGTCCCGCTTTGAGGCCGCGCCGGTGGGCGAGAAAAAGCGCATGCTGGCCGATATGAAGAAGCGGGCAGCCAGCCGCAAAGGCGTGCCGGCGCAGCCGGAGCCGGCCGAGTCGGCGCCCTTTGACAAGAAGGAACGCAAGGCATTCAAGAAGGCCTACAAAAAGGAGTTGGTCAAGCGCTCGGTGGTGATGCGGATTGTGGCTGCCTGGATCGTGACCGTGCCTGCCACCGCCGTGCTGGCCGCCGTGCTTTACCATGGCATAGCGGCCTTGTTGAGCGCGGGCTGATATGCGGATGCAAAAAAAGCTTGGGGAAAACCCGGGTCTTGTGCCATAATCGTGGGTGCTGCTTAAAGGCAGCGCTTACGCACATCTGCCTCACGCTCTGGCCTCGCGCCGGTGATACCCACCGGCCAGTCTGCAATTGCAGACATCGAAACGCCTCCTGCACGCTTTCTGTGTTCGGCCTTCCCAGGTCGCACGGGCCTGCCGATTTGTTTGTGGTTGATGTTTTTTGTGACCACGAACGGATCGGACGAACCGGGAACACCCTTTTCCCCGGCGGCCCGTTTCGTTCTATTGCGCTTCTCGCGCAAGGACGAAGACATGACGGATTTCCAACAAGCCTCCCAACTCGACCAGCTGGTGGACAGCGTGCTTGACGCCACCCCCGAAGTCGCCGAGGCCCCCAAAGCCCCCGCCGGCCCCAACCTGTTTGCCCAACTGGGACTGGCTGCGCCCCTGGTGCAGGCCGTGACCGACCTGGGTTTTACCCAGCCCACCTTGGTGCAGCAGACCGCCATTCCCAAGGCCATGAAAGTGGGTGTGGAAGGCCACACCTACACCGACCTGATGGTGTCCAGCCAGACCGGCAGCGGCAAGACCGCCGCCTTCCTGCTGCCCGTGTTGCACACCCTGATCGAGCTGCAGGCCGATGCCGAAGCCCGTGAGCAAGCCGAGTGGGACGCCCAGGTGAAGCAGGCAGAAGCCGAAGGCAAGCCGGCCCCCAAGCGCGCCAAGCGCAAGAACCCGATGCTGGCACGCCACTTCAAGCCGGCCGTGCCGGGCGCCCTGATCGTGTGCCCCACCCGCGAACTGGCCCAGCAGGTGGCGCACGACGCCATCGACCTGGTCAAGCATTGCCGCGGCCTGCGCATTGCCAACGTGGTGGGCGGCATGCCTTACCAGATGCAGATCGCCAAGCTGCAAAATGCTGACTTGGTGGTGGCCACCCCCGGCCGTTTGCTGGACCTGCAGCGCAGTGGTCAGATCCAGCTTGACCAGGTGCGTTTCCTGGTGGTGGACGAAGCCGACCGCATGTTGGACCTGGGCTTCTCCGACGACCTGGCCGAAATCAACCAGCTCACCATCAAGCGCCACCAGACCATGATGTTCAGCGCCACCTTCGCGCCGCGCATCCAGTCGCTGGCCGCCCGCGTGATGCGCGACCCGCAGCGTCTGCAGATCGACTCCCCACAGGACAAGCACAGCAGCATCGAGCAGCAACTGTTCTGGTGCGACAGCCCGGAACACAAGCGCCAGTTGCTGGACCACTGGCTGCGTGACGCCAGCATCGACCAAGCCATCGTGTTCGCCAGCACCCAGATCGAGTGCGACGCGTTGGCCGAAGACCTGCAGCAGGCCGGTTTTGCCGCCGTGGCGCTGCACGGTGCCCTCAGCCAGGGCTTGCGCAACCGCCGCCTGATGGCGCTGCGCAGCGGCCAGGTGCAAATTCTGGTGGCCACCGACGTGGCCGCCCGTGGCATCGACGTGCCCACCATTACCCACGTGTTCAACTTTGGCCTGCCGATGAAGGCCGAGGACTACACCCACCGCATCGGCCGCACCGGCCGCGCTGGCCGCAAGGGCTTGGCCGTGACCATGGCCGAATTCCGCGACCGCCGCAAGATCGGTGAGATCGAGGCCTACAGCCAGCAGGTCATCAAGACCGCGACCATTCCCGGCCTGGAGCCGAAGAAGCCGGTGTACGACTTCCGCAACGACCGTGGCGACCGCCGTGGTGGTCCGGGCCGTGGTGGCCGCAACGGCGGCGGTGGCGATCGCTTCCGTGGTGGTCCGTCGGGCGGTGGTTTTGCCGGTCGCGGCCAGGGCTACGGCCATGGCCACGGCGGTGACCGTGACCGCAACGAGCGTGGTGGTGACCGTGGCGGCGACCGCTTCCACGACAAGCAGTTCGCACCGCGCGCTGCCCGCCCCGCTGGCGAGGGCGCACGCGTCGGTTTCGGGGGTGGCGAAGGGCGTCAGTCCTTCGGTGACAAACGCCCGCGCACCCACGCGCCCAAGTCGTTCGCCGGCAAAGGCCGCGCCAGCAGGTAACCCTGCATTTCGTCGCAACCCCGTTCACGCAGAAAAGCCTGCTGGAACGGGGTTTCCACCCCTTCAGCGATCGTGATCAGCCCGAGGCTGTGCGCCATCTGAATGATGGTCTCCACGATGCTGGCGTCCTCGGGGCTGTCTTCCAGCCCACGCACGAAGGACTGGTCGATCTTGAGCTTGTGCACCCGGAACCGCTTGAGGTGGTTGAGCGACGAGTAGCCGGTGCCGAAATCGTCCACGGACAACCGAACCCCCAGTTCTCGCAACGCGTCCATGGTGGCAATCGCTGCTTCCGGGTCGTGCGTGGTGGTGCTTTCGGTCAGCTCCAGCTCCAGCCCATCAGGGGCCAAGCTGGTGTCGCGCAAGATGTCGGCCACCATCTCGGTCAACCCGGGTTGGCGGAATTGCACCGCTGACAGGTTCACGGCCACCACCAGGTTGCGCAGCCCCTCGTTTTGCCAGCGCTTGGCTTGGGCGCAAGCTTGGCGCAGCACCCACTCCCCAATCGGCAAAATCAAACCCGACGCTTCCGCGATGGGGATGAACTCGGCCGGTGAAACGGCGCCCCATTCCGGGTGTTGCCAGCGCAGCAAGGCTTCCACCCCCACCAATTGGCCGTCGCTCAAAGCGGCTTGCGGCTGGTAATGCAGGCTCAGTTCGCGCCGTTCGATGGCACGGCGCAACGCGTTTTCGAGTTGCAGCCGCCGGATTGACAGCGCCTGCATCTCGGGTTTGAAAAATGCGTAGCGGTTGCGCCCGTCTTGCTTGGCGCGGTACATCGCGGTGTCGGCGCAGCGGTACAGGGTGTCGAAATCGGCGCCGTCGTCTGGGAACAGTGCAATGCCAATGGAGGGCGTCACCGTCAATTCCTGGCCATCCACCGGGTAGGGTGCGGCCAGTCGGTCCAGCATTTGTTTGGCCAGGTGGGTGGCGCCGGTGGCACTGGTGTCGGGCAACACCGCCACAAATTCGTCGCCCCCTAGGCGTGACACCGTATCTTGTTCGCGCACCAGGTCGGCAATGCGTTGCGCCACTTGCTTGAGGAGTTGGTCGCCCGCGTGGTGACCCAGCGAGTCGTTGACGTGCTTGAAGTGGTCCAGGTCGATGAACAGCAGGCTCAGGGGCGTCTTGTGGC
>CAZGDZ010000094.1:0-2083 GCA_964524855.1 uncultured Macromonas sp. | reverse complement strand
GGTGAGCGGGTCGTAGTAAGCCAAGTGCCGAATGCGGGCTTCCTGCTCCCGCCGCCGGCTGATGTCGCTGAAGATGGCGATGTAGTGGGTGGTTTCACCCTGCGTGTTCTGCACCCGACTGATCGACAGCCACTCGGGGTAGGTGTCGCCATTGCTGCGCTGGTTCCACACCTCGCCTTGCCAGTGGCCTTGGTGTTCAATTTCTTGCCACATGGTGTCGTAGAATTCGCGCCCATGCCGCCCGGACGACAGCACGCTGGGTTTTTGCCCCAGGATGTCGGCCTCGGTGTAGCCGGTGATGGTCGTGAACGCGGGGTTCACCTGAATGACACGTTGCTCGGCGTCGGTGATGACGAAGCCCTCGCTGCTGCCCATGAAGAACTTGGCGGCCAGTGCGTATTGGGCTTCGGCTTCCTTGCGGGCCGTGATGTTGCGTGCCAATGCCACGAAGCGCCAGGGCGCGCCGTCGGCCGGAGGGTTGGGTGTTTTGGCGCTGATGGACAGTTCAAACCATTGACGGCCCTGGGGCAGGGGCAGCGCGTATTGCCGGCCCAGCGATCGGCCATGTTGCCGCGCTTCGCCCAGTGCTGCCAGGATGGCGTTGGCCGCGTCGGCGGGCAACATGTCGCGCACGTTGCGCCCCAGGATCTGGTCGGCCGGCACCATCAGGTCGAGTTGGCTCTGGGTGTGCAGGTTGAAGATGGTGCCGTCGCCGTCAAGGTCGAACAGCAGGTCGGGAATGGCGCCCAGCGTGGCTTGCAGGTCTTGGCGCACGGTTTCCACGTCCCGCAAGCGGGCTTTGATTTCTTGTTCCAGCCAGGTGCCGCGCTGCCGTTGGTCCAGCAACAGTTTCACCAGGAACGCCAGCATGGCGCTGAACAGCGTGGCGCCCAGCGTGTACAGCCCCAAGTTGAGCGGCTGGCCCCAGCCGTTGCGCGGGGCCACACTCAGCGTCCATTCGCCGTTCGGCACCCGAACCACCCGGTCCACGGGCTGTCTCAAGGCGTTGCCTTGCTCAACCCGTGGTGACGCCGCAATCCGCTGGCGCTCGCCATCGGCGGGGCGCACGCGCCAGAGTTCGTAGTCGTAACCCAGCTCGGTCAGGCCATCCAGGCCGGTGCCGGCCAGCGCTTCGGGGAAGCGGATCGCTACGTTGGCAAAGCCCCAGAACACGGTCGCGGCCTGTGGGCCTTCGGGGCGGAAAATGGGCAGCCGCCCCACGATGCCCAAACCGCCTTGGGCCAATTCCAGTGGCCCAGCCAGAGTCAACTCACCCGTGTCACGGGTTTGGCGCGCTTCGGGGCCTTGGCGCGCGTCGTTGAGCTGGTCGAAACCCAGCAAAGGATGGTTGCCTTCCAGCGGCGCCACGTGGCGCACCACCCCTCCCGGCGACAGCGAGAGTGCCGTCACTCCGGGGTACATGGGCAGAATTTCTTGTGCCACCGGCTCGAACTGCGACAGGTCGGCCGGATTGGCGCGCACCATGGCGGCCATGAGGTAGGTGGAGGACAGCAGCCGCTGGACGCGGCTCTGCACCGCTTGGGCTTGGTCTCCAGCCACGGCCAGCAGTGTGGCGCGCTGGGCCTCGGCGCGCCGCTCTTCGAGCTGCCACGACAAGCCGCCCAGTGCCAACACGCTGGCGGCAAACACCAGCAGGGCAATCAGCCGGTGGCGCCGCGCGTGCGGGAGGGTGGGTGGCATGGGCTTCTCACGACGTCTGGGGGAAATGCTTCGTAATCGGTCTTGAAATGTACCCCCAAAAATGCCAATTCTGCGTGCAGGTGGCCAGGCCGCTTACATCAGCAGGTGTTCCCCCGCGTTGTCGCCACCCAGAATCACGTAATTCACCTTGCGGATGTCCATGAGCTGCTTGCCGCCGGCGTAGCTGATGGAGCTTTGCAGGTCTTCCTGCATCTCGCGCAGCGTGTCGGCCAGCCGGCCTTTGACAGGCTCCAAAATCCGCTTGCCTTCGACGTGTTTGTACTCGCCCTTGTTGAAGTCGCTGGCCGAGCCGTAGTACTCTTTGTACAGCTTGCCGTCCACCTCAACGGTCTGGCCCGGCGATTCCTCGTGCCCGGCCATC
>CAZGDZ010000093.1:0-7444 GCA_964524855.1 uncultured Macromonas sp. | reverse complement strand
CTGAGCCTACACTGGCGCAGGCTCACTCAAAGCTCCTGCAAGGCATCGTGACTGGTTTCGATCGCCGATAGGCGGGCTCGCTCGGCGGGCCCCGCCTGCTCCAAAACTGCGGAGAGCAGCAAATGGCACACCGCCGCCACGGCAGTGTGGTCGTCCAGTGGGGTATCCGCTTCGCAAGCGCAATACACATGCCAGGCCAGACCGGCGTGCGAAGGCAGTTGCTGGTCGCTGATGCACAGCACTCGGGCTCCCTGGCCTATCAGGCGCTGGGTAAGCGTGTGCAATACCGCTGGCCGCCTGCGCAGGGCAAACACCACCACCACATCGGCAGGCTGGATGCTGGCCAGGTACTGGCCCAAGGTGTCGCCCGCAGTCGGTAAGGTCTGAACGGCCTCCTTCAGCTGGAACAACTGCCACCGGAAATAGGTGGCAAATGACTGGCTGGACCGCAAGCCTACTACCCAGACCTTGCGCGCCACCAGGCAGGCAGCAGCCATGTCAGCGACAGCCTCCGGGGTGAGGCGGGCCAATGTACGCTGCAGGTTATCCTGGCTGCGCCCCAATTGACTGCCAAAAGGTGTATCTGCGCTCTGGCGACGGCTTGCCAGGTACAGCGGCGAGCCTGCGCTGCGCTCTGCCCGCACCTGCAAGCGCGCAGCTTCAAAATGCTCGTAGCCAACCCGCCGGATGAATCGGGTCACCGTGGCGTTAGAAACCCCAGCCAGCTTGGCCAACTCGCTCGCGGTGTAGCTGGCGAGGTCTCCGGGAAAATCCAGCACAAACTCGGCCAGCCGGCGCTCCACCGGGGGACAATCGGGGAGACGCTGGCGCACCCGGGAAAGAAAGGACGGTGCACTGGATGGGGACATGCGTTCACACAGTTAAGCCCAGCCGCGCGCAGGCCAGCTGCACCGCAGCACCCACGGGATTGACCACACGCACTGCCAGCAGTTTCGACAATACATCGGCAGCGCCCGCCAAAGGGCCGCCGCCAATCACAATCGATTCTGCACCATCCAGCCTCACCGCTGCCTCGCAGGCCTCGAGCAACGCGGCAAGCAGTTCCTGCGGCGATTTCAACAGAAGCCTGACCTCGCCCTGGGTGTACCGCACCCCGGCGAACTGGGACGGCGGCGCGTGGGTGTGCGCCGCCTCCACCAGAGTGGCGTGCAACCCGGGCGTGACTGTCACGATGGCGTAACGCAGGCCACCTTGTGCGGCTGCACGGATACCCGCCTCGCCCAGCCCAGTGACGGCCACCCCCCACTGAGACTTCAACCTGTCCAGCCCCGGATCTCCAAAACCCGACACGATCAGGCCGTCAAACCCCTCGGCCATCAGCAAAGGCACTCTGACCACCACCGCATCGGCCGCACGGGCGAGGCTTTCGGGGTCGGCAATCAAAGACTCCCCCTGCACCAGGGTGCGCCCTTCCACCTGCACGCCTGGTGCCGCCGCCCTGTAGGCGGCATCCAGCATCACCTGGGTGGCCTGCTCGCTGGTGTTCGGATTGAGCAGCACCAGGCGCTTCGACTGTTGAACAGGACCAATGTCCATCTGCATCTGGGTGTGGGACTGGCGTAGTTGGGGCGACACCGGGCTCAATCCATCGAAATGCTGGAGAAATCCAGAAACCAGTTCTGGGCCGGGACGAACCCTTTCACCTTGCGCGACATGGCGCGCGGGGCCACGTCGTGCGCCACGAACAGGAACAGCGCGTCGTTCACGTACTTTTCGTGCGCCTTCTGGATCAGCGCCAGCTGCGCGCGGGAGTCGAACTCGGTACGGATGCCATCAAAAATAGCATCCATCTCCTTGTCGCTGTAGTAGCCCCAGTTGGTGCCCTTGGGCGGCATCAGACCGCTGTCTACGTGACGGATCAGCGCCGTGAACGGGTCCTGGCTGAAATAGGAGCTGTTGGTGGTCGTCGCGCCCCTGGTGGTCGGGTCCTTGGCGCCGGCGCGCCAGTTCGACAGCAAAGCGTTCCAATCGCGCACGTCAAACTCAACTTGAATGCCAATTTCGGCCAGGTTCTGCTGGATCAGTTCGTTCATCAACTGTGGCTGCATTTGGCCCGAACCTGCAAAGGAGATGATAGAGCGCACCTTCAAGGGCTTGTCCTTACTGTAGCCGGCCTGGGCCATCAGGGCCTTGGCGGCGGCCACGTCGGTCTTGACTTCGAAACTGGGTTTGCCAAACCACGGGCTGTTCGGTGGCACCATGCCCTTGGCAGGCACCATCATGCCACCCAGCAGTTGCTTCATGCCCTCGCGGTCAATCGCCAGGTTGGCAGCCTTGCGGATGCGAATGTCGTTCCACGGCGAACCTTCCAGGCGCGAGAAATGCCAGGGCCATACGTGTGGATAGACGTTGCTCACCAGCGCAAAACCCGCGCCTTTCAGGGTATCCATCGCGTCCGGCGGCGGGGCCTCGATCCAGTCCACCTGCCCGGCGCGCAATGCAGCCACACGGGCCGACGGGTCGGGCATGGGGACCAGCACCATCTTGTCCAGCTGCGGCACACGGGCCTTGTTCCAATAGACAGGGTTGCGCGCCAGCACAGCCCGCTCACGCGGCACGTAGGTTTCCAGCTTGAACGGCCCCGTGCCCGAAGGGGCGCGCAAGAAAGCGTCCCAGTTCTTGCCTACCGCCTGCCATTGGGCCGGACTGGACATGACGATCCAGACCATCTGGAACGGCAGCAGGGCGTTCACCTCGCTGGTGACGACCTCCACCGTCATGTCGTCCAGAGCCTTGTAGCTGGCCACGGTGGGAATGCGGCTCTTGCCCTGGGACGACTGCTTGGGGTCGAACTGCTCGGCCTTGGTGTTGAGCACCTTGTCCAAGTTCCACACCACGGCCTGGGCGTCGAATGCCGACCCGTCGTGGAACTTCACACCGGGGCGCAACTTGAACACCCAGCGCAGCTTGTTGGCAGGGTCCACGCGCCATTCTGTGGCCAGGGCGGGCACCAGCGCCGCCGGCTTATCCGCAGACGACAGATCGTAGCCAATCAGGGCCTCGAACACGGTGTAGCCCATGAAGCGCATGCCCTCGGCGCCTTGGTCGGTCTGACCGTTGGGCAAGGGAATGTCGGACGCGGTCATCGCCACACGCAGGGTTCCCCCTGCATGAGCCACAACGGCCACTGCCATGACGGCCAACCCCGCCACCCCGGCGCGCAGATGGCGCAGCACCTTCGAACCTGGATAAGTCACATGCAACATGATGAAGTCCTTCACAGAAAAGGCGACCAGAAGCGGTCCGCCCAGACTGATAAGCTATTTTCATGCCAATAATTTATATGAAAAATTCGTTTCTTATGGTGCGCGGTGTCCCGACCTTGTGCATACCCACTGGCCTACCACCAGCAGACCGCACCAAGACACGGCGTTCCCCACGGCATTGGGGCCTACGGCACAATTCATCCATCCATGAGCAACACCTCACCCGCCACCCTCACCGCCTTACCCCTGTTCCCCCTGAGCACGGTGCTGTTCCCGGGCGGTCCGTTGCCGCTGCAGATTTTCGAGGTGCGCTATCTGGACATGGTGCAACGCTGCCACCGGGACCGCACGCCGTTTGGGGTTGTGTGCCTGACGCAAGGGCACGAAGTGCAGCAGCCAGACCCTGCACACGGCGGTTTTGTGCAGGAAGACTTCCACCCGGTGGGCACGCTGGCCCGCATCACCGAGTTGGCGCAGCCGCAGCCTGGGCTGCTGGTCATCCAATGCGAGGGGGCGGCACGGTTTCAGATTGACCGCAGCGAAAAGCTGAAGCACGGCTTGTGGGTGGCCGATGTGCACACCTTGCCCGCCGACCAAACCCTGCCCTTGCCAACCGAACTGGGTGGCATTGCTGCGGCCTTGCACCAGTTGCACACGCGTCTGCAGGCCGAACAACCTGGCGTGGTTGGCCCACTGCCCGCCTTCACGCCCGGTGTAGGGCTGTGGAACGACGCCGGCTGGGTGGCCAACCGCTGGGCCGAGCTGCTGCCGCTGCCGCCCCAGGTCAAGCAACGGCTGTTGACGCTGGACAGCCCGCTGCTGCGGCTGGAACTGGTCGGTGATGCCCTGGAACAACTGGGCGTCGGGTATTGAGGCCCCAGCGACTCACTCCACCATCAGCCGCTGCACCACGTCACGCACAATCTGTAATCCAGGGGCTTCCACCCGCTGATCCAGCGTGACGAAGCCGAACCGGGCAGTGGCGTTGAGCGGAGGCTCCGTGTTCAACCGCACCAAGCCGTGCCCGGCCGCGTGGATGGTCAACACGATCGCATGGCTGCGGCGTGCCACATCCACCAAAGTCTGGGTGTCGTCACAGCGCAAGGTCACCAGGTCGTCCGGGTTGGCGGCTGGGCCGTAACGTTCGGTCAGGATGCGGGCCACTTCGTCGCTCAGCGGCGTGGAGGCGATCGGGTAAGCCAGCAAGGCGGCAAAAGGCACAGGCCCCCCGGACAACGCCAACGGATGGTCCGTGCGACACAAGAACCCCGCCGACAGCTCTGACGGGTGGCTGATCCGCAAATCCGACGCTGGGCGCAGCGCGCGGATATCCACCACCACCGCATCCAGACGCCGAGCGCGCAGGGCGTGGATCAGCAGGTCGGTGTGGCCCCGCGCCACTTCCAGGTGCAAGCGGGGATGGTGTTGCGCCATGTGCAGCAGCAGAGCGCTGGACAGCAAGGCCCCCGGCCCCGAACTCAAACCCACGCGCACTGTGCCCGTCAGCCCGGCCTGCATTTGGCGACCCAGGGCTTTCAGCGACTCGGCCTCCTGCACCAATTGCTGTGCCCTGGGCAACAACTGCTGTCCCAGCACGGTCAACTCAATGCGGCGCCCCACCCGGTCAAACAAGGGCTGACCCAAGTCCTGTTCCAGCGACTGGATGCTGCGCGACAAGGCGGGCTGCGTCAGGAACAAGGCCTTGGAGGCCTTGGCGAACGAGCCCAATTCGGTCAAGGCGATGAAATGCCGGAGTTGAACCAGTGTCATGGAATCCCATAAATTCAAGTCATGGATTAATGTACAACAATGCATTGGACTTTCAAATGACGGCCCCATAACATGCACCAAAGTTCATGTTGAGCTACTCGTTTGCAGGATCGATGCATGTCACTACCACTGTCCCCGTCTCTCGTTGACCGGTTCATCGAACTGCGGCGCGACATCCATCGCCACCCGGAAATGGCGTTCGAGGAGCACCGCACCGCTGCCTTGGTGGCCGAACGTCTGCGCAGTTGGGGCTATGCCGTAACCACAGGCGTGGGCGGCACGGGAGTGGTGGGCCAACTGGTGCGCGGCCAGGGCACCCAACGCTTGGGCCTGCGCGCTGACATGGACGCTCTACCGATTGTGGAAAGTAATGCCCTGCCCTGGAGCAGTTGCCACCACGGCGTGATGCACGCCTGTGGCCACGATGGCCACACCGCCATGCTGCTGGCCGCCGCACAACACCTGGCCGAACACGGTGAATTCAGCGGCACGCTCAACCTCATCTTCCAGCCGGCGGAAGAAGGTGCCGGCGGCGCCCTGAAGATGATGGAAGACGGCTTGTTCGAGCGTTTTCCCTGCGATGCGATTTTCGCGATGCACAACATGCCGGGTTACCCGCAGGGGCAACTGGTGTTCCGCAGCGGCCCCACCATGGCGTCGTCCGACTACGTGACCGTGACGCTGCACGGCCGCGGTGGCCACGGCGGCATGCCGCACCGGGCTGACGATCCGCTGGTGGCAGCCGCGTCCATCGTCATGGCGTTGCAGACCATCGTGTCGCGCAACACCGACCCAATGCAACCCGTGGTCATCACCGTGGGCGCGCTGAATGCAGGCCACGCGAACAACGTGATTCCCGACACCGCGAAGCTGGAAATCGGCGTTAGGGCGCTGGACCCACAGGTGCGCCAGGCGACCGAGCAGCGCCTCAAGGCCCTGTTGCACGCCCAAGCCGAGAGTTTCAACGTGCGCGCCGAAGTGGATTGGCGCCGGGGATATGCGGTGCTGGTCAACAGCGCGCACGAAACACAACAAGCCATTGACGTGGCACGGCGCCATTTTGGAGATGACCGCGTCAACCCCCATGGCCCCATGCTGACGGGCAGCGAAGACTTCGCCTTCATGCTGGAGCGCGTGCCGGGCAGCTACCTGTTCATCGGTAATGGCGCCGACGGCGAACCCGGCGCCTGCATGGTGCACAACCCTGCCTACGACTTCAACGACCTGAACATCGCGCCCGGCGCCGCCTACTGGGTGGCCTTGGTGCAGGACCTGCTTTCCTAACGCTGATGACCCACCCACAAGAGGAGACTTCCCCATGAACACACGCATTCGCATTCAGGCACTCATCGCTGGCGCCAGCCTGGCCGCCATCAGCCTGATGGCCACTGGCACCGCCGCGCGAGCACAAAGCTTCCCCACCAAACCGATCAACATGATCGTGCCCTACCCGGCCGGCGGTCCGTCAGACCACATTGCCAGACAGGTGCAATCCCTGGCCAGTCAGAGCCTGGGTCAGAACATCATTGTGGAGAACATTGGCGGTGCCAGCGGCACAATCGGTATCACCAAAGCCCTGGCTGCGCCCGCCGACGGGCACACCGTGATCATGGGTTCACCCATGGAGTTGATACTGTCCCCATTGGCCATCCAGGGCGTCCGTTACACCACCGAAGACCTCAAACTGGTGGCCTACCTCACCTCCACCAGCACCATTCTGGCGGTGCGCAGTAACCTGGGCGTGAGTAACGTCAACGAACTGGTGGCCCTGGCCAAGCGCTCTGGCAATAAGCCGCTGAGTTTCGGCAGCACCGGCGTGGGTTCGCTGTACCACCTGATCGGTGAGAAGCTGGCGCAAGATGCCCGCATCAAGCTCACCCATGTGCCTTACCGGGGCATCGCGCCACTGATGACCGACCTGATGGGCGGACAGATTGACATGGCCTTTCTGCCCATGGCTGGCACCGTCATGCAAACAATCGGCGACGGCAAGATGCGCGGCTTGGGCGTGACCGCCAAGCAGCCCCATCCGCTGTTCAGCCAGTACCCGGCGCTGGCCACCATGCCGGGCCTGGAAGGCATGGAGTTCGAGGTGTGGGCGGGCGTCCAAGTCCACAAAGACACACCCGATGCCGTGGTTCAACGCCTGAGCCAGTCGCTCTATGCCGCGTTGACGAACCCAGAGGTCCGCAAGTCCATCGAGGCGACCGGCAACAACGTGATGGCGCCCCGCAGCTCCACCGAACTGGCACGCCTGTTTCAGCGCGAGACCGAGCGTTACCGCACCATTGCGCGCAGCATCAACCTGCAAGCACAAGCCGCCCAGTAACAGCAGTCACACCGGCACGATTCCACTAGAATCGCACCATCGATCGGGAGAGACTGGTTCATTACTGACGTAACAGACCAGCGCCGAAGGAGCAACCGCCCCGGAAACTCTCAGGCAA
>CAZGDZ010000092.1:0-7468 GCA_964524855.1 uncultured Macromonas sp. | reverse complement strand
GTAGGTGATGGCGCTGCGCGCATCTTCCCAGCGCACCTCGGTGGCGGGCGCTGGCACCGGTTCGGGGTCTGGGGGCGTGGTCCAGCCATCGTCAAAGGCCGCGCGCACGTCCGCAGCAAAGCGGTGGGGCGGGCGGCTGGCGCTGCCACGCCCTTTGATGGCGTTCTCGGGTACGAAGTGCACAGGCATGTGGGGTGCGGATGTAGGATAAGCCAATACTGTATATAAATACAGTTACCGTGGCAACCCGCACCCCATCCCGTCAACGCCAGAAATGCCGGTGCTCGCTCGCGTACTGCTTCAAGGTGATGGGTGCGCGGCCGGTGATGCGGCGCACCTCGTCGGTGATGCGGGCGGCGTAGCCTGCCTTGAACGCGCCCAGGATGACCAGCAGGAATTCGGTATAGTCCGCCGACAAACCGGCACCCAGCAGGCCCTGGCGCATCGCGTCTTCGGGAATGTCGGTGTAGCCAATAGGGCGGCCTGCGGCCTCGGACAGGACGGCCGCCACCTGTGCGTGGTCGAACGATTCACTGCCGGTCAGGTCGTAGGCCGCATTCACAAAGTCATCGGACGTCAGCAAACGCGCGGCCACGGCGGCGATGTCGCGGGTGTCGATGAAGCTGCCCTGGGCGTTGCCCACCGGCAGGAAAATCTGGCCCTGGCTCTGGATGCCGTGCAACCAGAAAGTGTGGAAGTTCTGCATGAACCAGTTGGGCCGGATGACGTTCCACGCCAGGCCGGAACGCTCCAGGTGCAGCTCCGCCTGCCGCAACGGGATGTGGTCGTCGGCGTTGGCGCCCATGGCGGACAGGAACAGCACCTTGCGCACACCGGCGGCCTGGGCGGCATCGATGGCCGGGATGGCCAGCTCGTGCTGGTAGGCAAAACCGGGCGGCACCATCAAAAACACCTGATCCACACCAGCCATGGCCTGGGCCACGCCTTCGCCAGTGGCCAGGTTCAGCTGCACTTCGTTGGGTTGGGTGGGTGCACGGCTGGTGCCGCGCCGCACGGTCTGCCCTTGGGCGGCCAGCAAGCCGGCCAGGGTGGAACCAATCTGGCCATGGGCACCGATCACGAGGGTGGCGGTCATCAAAAACACTCCTGAAGTGGTTGAAAGAAAGGAACGCCAGTTTGAACCCAACCTATCAAGAATAAAATGCATGAGATTCTTGATTTCATGTTCAATAGTCCATAAAATTCAAACCTATGGACATGCTTTCAGAAATTTTTCAAACCGCCGGCCTCAAGCGCCGGTTGCTGGACGTGCACGGTTTGTCCAGCGACCATGGCCTGCGCTTCCCTTGCGAACGCAGCTTTGGGCTGCACGCCGTCACACGGGGCCAGGCGTATGTGCACGCTCCCAATTTGGCCGAACCTCTGGCACTGCAAGCGGGCGATCTGGTGCTGATGGCACGCGGTTGCGTGCATCAACTGTCGTTGAGCCCGCAACCGCCGCAACACAGCATCACCATCGCGGTGGCTGACTTGGCGGGCACCGCGTACAGTCCAGCCCTCCAACCCGGTGCGGCCCAGGTCATCAGCGCGGCTTACCAGTTGTGGCATGCCCCTTTGCACCCATTCTTGCAGCAACTGCCCCCGTGGTTTGTGCTGCGTGGCGCCACCTTGCCGCCACTGTCGCCCCTGCCCTTGACGCTGGGCCTGCTGGACCGCGAATTGCACGGCGATGCCCCCGGCGCCACCTCCGCCACCCATGGTCTGCTGGACGCCCTGTTCGCGTTCGCCCTGCGCGAAATGGCACAGCGTGAAAACCCCGCAACCCCCGGCTGGCACCACGGCATCAACGACCGCCAAATCCGCCAGGTGCTGACGCTGATGCATCGCAACCTGAGCCACCCCTGGACCCTGGACGCACTAGGGCAAAAAGCCGGCCTGTCCCGTTCGGCGCTGGCCGAGCGGTTTCGGCAAGCCATGGGCGACACCCCGCTGAACCACCTGCGCACCCTGCGCATGCAAAAAGCCATGCAGTTGCTGTGCGACACCCGGCAGACGCTGGAGCAGGTGGCCCAGGCCGTGGGCTACCAGGACGCCTTCGGTTTTTCCAAAGTGTTCAAGCGCACCATTGGGCAGTCGCCCAGACAGTTCCGCGACCAGGACGCACAAGACCGGCAAACGCCCTACCGCTTCCAGGAAGCGTGAGAGCCGCCGCGCGGTGCCCTCACGCTGGACCTTAGAATCCACCGCTCTTTGTCAAGCGTCAACGCCCTTCATGCATTACTCCCTGTCCCACCACAAGCTCAAACTCATCCTGTCGGCCCAAGGCATCAAGTCTGGCGACGCTGGCGCCATCGACAAACTCTTTGGCGGCGAAGACGGCTATTACTGGTTCGGCACCCTGCGCGACATGTGCCCGGAAGGCAAAACCCTGTCGTGGGAAAACCAGTACGCCATGGTCAACGCCATCCAGGCGCACGAAAACGCCACCGCCGAGGAAGACGAAATGGCGCCCCAAAAACCCAGCCCCGCCAACCTAGCTGCCATTTCCAAGCTGCTGGCCGACCCGATCTGACGGTACGGGGCGTCAGGCCGTCACGCGGGCAAACGGTGGCAGCCCCTGCAGCAAACGCTGCCCATAGCTGGTGGTGCTCAGCCGCCGGTCGTAGATGTAAACGTGGGCCTCGTCCTCCTCGGTGCGGATGGCGCGGCCCACCCACTGCGCCAGCCGAATCGCGGTGGCCGGCACCACCAACTCTGTGAACGGATCGCGGCCGTTCGCACGCAGCCATTCGGCGCGCGCTTCGCCCACAGGGTCGTCTGGTGGCATGAAGGGCAGCTTGGTGATGAACAGGTCTTCGCACAAGCGCCCGGGCAAATCCAAGCCCTCGCCGAACGACTGGAGCCCGAAAATGATGGACGGCTCGCCTTCTTCCACCCGTCGGCGGTGGCGGGCCAGCAACTGCGCGCGCGGCCATTCGGTCTGCACCAACACCCGCTCGCGCAATGCGGGCGACAGCGCCTCGCTCGTACGGCGCATTTGCTCGCGCGAGGTGAACAGCACCAGCGCACCGTGCTGCACCTGGGCCAAGTCGCGCGTCAAGGCGTCGATCATCTGGCGGGTGTAGGCCTCCACGTCCTTGGGGTCGGCCTGGGTGCCGGCCAGCACCAACCGGCCCTGGCGCTGAAAGTCGAACGGGCTGGGCACCTCCACCGCCACCACGTCAGGGTCGCCACTCAAGCCGGCTTCTTTCAGGAAAAAGTCGAACCGGCCACAACTGGTCAGCGTAGCCGAGGTCAACACCGCGCCGCGCACCGCCTGCCACAGGTGGTGACGCAGGGTGGTACCGGGCAAGGTGGGGCTGGCGTGGGCTTGCAACAGCAGGTGGTCGCCGCGCGTTTGTTGGGTGAACCATTTGGCCACCGGGCTGCCGCCCTCTTCCGGCTGTTGCAGCAAATGGTGGGCGGTGGCGTACACCGCTTCCAGCCTGGGCGCCAAGCTGCCCAACTGCACATAGTAAGTAGCCAGGCGCCGTGCTTCGTCCGGGTGATCGCGAATTTCCGCCCGCAAGGCCTTGCTCAGGGCCCGCAAGGCGTCCATGAACACCTGGGCGCTGTGCGCCACCTGCGCCACCGGGGTAACCAGCACATCGGGCAAACGCCCTTGCGCCAGCCGCACCCGCGCAGTGGAGTCGGTGCCGCTGCGGGCCGGGCCCCAGGCGCGTTGAGCGTTCTCGCGCAGGGCATCGCCGTACTGGTGCATCACCAAGCGGGCCAGGTCTTGCAAGCCCTGGCGCAGCAAAGCGGCGTGTTTGGGCACGTCGGCCAGTTCCTCCACCGCCAACAGGCCACCCACTTTCAACGCCCGGCTGGCCAGGCGGTCGATCCAGGTCAGGTGGGATAAATCCATGTGGCTGGCGAACTGGTCCAATGCGATGCCGGGCAGGTGGTGCGCTTCGTCCAGCACCAGCAGGCAGTTGTCCAGCTCGGGCAAGGCGCGCGACCCCAGTGAACTGAGCAGCAGGTCGTGGTTGACCACGATCACCTGCGCGCCCACCAATTGCTTGCGCTGCTCGAAATAACTGCACTGCCCGTAAGAGGGGCAGTGTTTGGCGGTGCAGGAACTCACGTCCGCCGCTACAGCCTGCCACCACTGCGCGTCCGGCGGCTGGGCCAGGGTGTCGCGGTCGCCACTCCAGCGGCCGCTCACCAAGTCGGCGTGCATGGTGGCATAAGCGGTGCGGCGGGCGCTGTCTTCGGTGTCCGGCAGCGCCCCGCCCCGCACTGGCACATCCTGGAACAGATCGTCCTCTGCGAAGTCGTCCACATCGCCGTCGGGGTGTTCACCGGCATCGTCTGGTGCCATCCAGCGTTCCAGCTTGAGTTTGCACACATAGCGCCCGCGCCCCTTGGCCAGGGCAAAGCGAAACGGTTGTTCAAAACTGCCTGCCAGCGCTGGCAAGTCTTTGTTGACCAATTGCTCCTGCAGCGCCACGGTGGCGGTGGAGATCATCACCCGTGTCTGCCGCCGCAAGGCCAAGGCGATGGCCGGCGCACAGTACGCCAGCGACTTGCCCACCCCAGTGCCTGCCTGGATCACCGCGATCGAGCGAGCGGGAGCCTCGGGGGGGTCGTCGTCTTCGGTGGGTTCGGCCGGGCGCCCCAGGTCCGCTTCGCTGAACACGCAGGCCACCTGTTCAGCCATCAGGCGTTGGCCCGGCCGAGGGCGCAAGGTGGCTTGCTCTTGCACCAAGCGGTCGAACACTGCCAACGCCTCCCGCGCCATGTCTGTTTTTTCCATGGCCGCGAGTGTGGCACAGCGCGGAAAACGCCTGCGGAAACACGCATAATGGCAATGAACCAAAAAATATTCAGCATTGCGCCAGGGAGCCAGTCGCGCCACGCACAGGACAGCACTCGTTTCATGACCTTCGGATTTCCCTCCCGAACCCACGGCATGCCCGGCTTGGGCACCGGGATCGACAGGGTTTTGCAGGTTTTTTCGGCCTATTGGATTCCCGTTTTCTTCGCCCTGTTCACCTTGGTGGCGCTGGGCCTGTGGAACAGCCAGTACCCCCCGGGGCAAGGGCGCACGCTGTCGTTCCAGCCACTGCGCGACGATGCCCGCAACCTGACCCCGGAACAGGCTTTGGCGCGCTTGGAAAACAACACGGCGGTCGAACAGCTCGACACCAAACTGTCCTCCCTGCCGTTCTGGCTGCTGCTGCCGGCCCCCACACCCGATGACGTGCTGGAGTTCCCGTCGCGGCATGCCAACGCGATGCGTTGCTGGGACGCGCAAACCCTGTCGCCCCTGGGCAACATCGACCGCAACCAGGCCAGCGGGCACTTGCGCCACTCTCGGGCAGGCTTCGCGCTGAGCTACCCCACCGTTTCCCAAGTACTGTGCGAAGCGCAGTTTGCCGGGCCGGCGCGCTTCACCGCCAAAGCCTGGCCCTCCACCGACCTGGCGGTGCGCGAGGCTGAATTCCACCGCAACTCCGGTTTGCTGGACGGCGGCATCCTCATGCTGGCGCTGTTCACGCTGATCGCGGGCTTCATCAACCACAACCGGCACTATCTGCTGTTTGCCGCCTGGTTGGTGGTGAACCTGCGCATGGCCGCCTTGTCCATGGGCTGGGACGCGCAGTGGCTGGGCCAGAGCATTCCCTACGCGTGGCTGGCCCAGTTGCGCCCGCTCACGCTGGCGTTGTACTTCCTGGCCACGGTGGTGTTGTTCAAGGCCTTGTTCGAGAACGACCTTGTCAAAGCGCGCTGCGAAGGCATGTTGCGCTGGGTGCAATGGGCCTGCCTGCCCTTGGTGGCGCTGGCGTTGATCCTGCCCTACGGCGATTTCCTGCGCATCATCTGGGTCAGCACCGCGTTGGGCACCGCGGTGCTCATTTACGCATTGGCGCGCATCCTGCTGCAAACCCGTTCGCGCGTGGCCATGTGGTACGCAGCGTCCATCACCGTGGCACTGTTTGCCAGCCTGTACGAGGTGATTGCCGCTGCCCTGGGTGCGAAGGCGCTGATCGGCACCGTCAACAGCGTCACGGCGGCCCTCACCTCCAGCCTGCTGGCCTCGCTGGCCATTGCCGAGCAAATTCGGCAGGAACACCAACAGCGCCTGGCCGCGCAGGAAGAGCTGCGCCACGCCTACGAAGTGATCCCGATTGGCCTGTTCACGCTGGATTTGCAAGGCCGCTGGCTGAGCGCCAACCCGGCCTTGGTGGGCATGTTGGGGCTGAGCACGCTCGACGCCGGACACGACACCTGGCAGCAAGTGTTCTCAGCGCAAGACTGGCAACTGTTGGCCGAACGCACCCAAAGCGGCGCGGCGGCCGAATTGGAATTGCAACTGGAACGACCGGGGCAAACGCCCAAACGCCTGCTGGTCAAAGCCACATTGGCCAGCGACAAGATCGAAGGATCGCTGCAGGACATCACCGAAAAAGCACTGGCCACCGAACACCTGCAGTTTCTGGCCAACCACGACACGCTGACCAAGGTGCTGAACCGGCGCGGCATCGAAACCATGCTGCAGCGCGGTCTGCAACGCTTGGGGCGCGGCAAGCCGCTGGCGGTGGCTTACCTGGACCTGGACCGTTTCAAGCTCATCAACGACCTGTACGGCCACGCCGCCGGCGACGTGGTGCTGCAAGACGTGTGCGCGCGCGTGCAATCGCCCCTGGGGCCCAACATGTACCTGGGCCGGGTGGGTGGCGACGAATTTCTGGTCGTGATGACCGACACCCCGCTGCACCGCGCCGAGGTGGTGTGCCGGGAGATTGTGGCGCGCATTTCCAGCAGCCCGTGCCAGGTGGGCGACCGGGCGTTCCAAGTGCGCGGCTCCATCGGGCTGATCGAAGTGAGCGCGGGCTCGCAAGCCAAAGACATCGTCTCCACCGCCGACCACGCCTGCCGCCAAGCCAAAAAGGCGCAACCCTGCGGTCTGGTGGTGTACGAACAAGGCTCGCGCGTGTTCACCGAACACGAGGCCGAGATGCAACTGATCGAGCGGCTGGCCACCAACCAGAAGATCGACGGCCTGTTCCTGGAGATGCAGCCCATCATGTCGCTGCGCACGCCGCACGCCTCGCTCAACTTCGAGGTGCTCCTGCGGATGCAGGACGAACACGGCGACCGCGTGCCCACCGATCGGCTGATCCACGCGGGCGAAAACGCCGGCCGCATGGGCGTGATCGATCGCTGGGTGCTGCACACCACACTGGACTGGCTGGACCAGCACCAGAACGACCTGAAGAATAACCAGTTCGTGTGCCTCAACCTCAGCGGCGCGTCGCTGAACGACGAACGTTTCATGGACGATGTGTTTGCCTTGCTCGACCGGCGGCGCCACCTGGCGCAGCGGCTGTGCCTGGAAATCACCGAAAGCGTGGCCCTGCACGACATGGGCAACACGCGCCGCTTCATCGAGCGGGTGCGCAGCTACGGCGCCAAGGTGGCGCTGGACGATTTCGGCGCCGGCTACACCTCGTTCTCGTAC
>CAZGDZ010000091.1:3293-7496 GCA_964524855.1 uncultured Macromonas sp. | reverse complement strand
AGGTGGGTGGCGACAAGGTCAAGCAAACCATCAAGGTGCGCAACGGCATTGGCAGCGAAGACGCCAAGAAAATCCAGCAAGCCATCAAGGGCAGCAAGATGAAGGTGCAGGCCGCCATTCAGGGCGATGTGGTGCGGGTGACCGGTGCCAAGCGCGACGACCTGCAGGCCGCGATGGCACTGATCCGCGGTGAAATGAAAGACCTGCCGCTGTCGTTCGACAACTTCCGGGACTGACACCTTGACGCGCGGCCACCGACTCCCCTTGGCTTGGCTGGCAGCCGTGGGCTTGCTGGCCTGGGGAGGCGCAGCCTTCGCGCAACAGGTGAGCCTGGTGGGCCTGAGCAGCGGGCGGGCGCTGCTGGTGATTGATGGTGGCACGCCGCGCTTTGCCGCCGCCGGCCAGACCCTGGGCCCGGTGAAGGTGCTGGAAGTGGGGGCCGACCAGGCGGTGGTGGACGTTCAAGGCGAACGCCGTGTGCTCAGACTGGGGGCAGGGCCCATCGCACCGGCTGCCACTGATACCAGCCAGCGCATCATCTTGCTGGCCGATGGAGGGGGCCATTTCACGGCCGAAGGGCAGATCAACGGTCAACCGGCCCGTTTTTTGGTGGACACCGGCGCGACGGTGATGACCCTGAGTGAAAGCCAAGCTGCAAGCCTGGGCCTGAATTACCGCAACGGCCAGCGCGTGCGGGTGAAAACCGCGAACGGCGAAATCACTGGCCACCAGTTGCTGATCAACACCGTGCGGGTGGGCGGCCACACCAGTTACGGACTGGCCGCCGTGGTGCTACCGGCCGACCTGCCTTACGTCCTGCTGGGCAACAGCTACCTGTCGCGCTTTCGCATGCAACGCGAAGATGGGCGCATGACGCTGGAGCCCCGTCAGTGAACTCATTGCCCCTGAACCGCTCATGAACTTCAGCCCGCACCCCGACCCCGCTTATGCGGCCATGCAACACTGGCCGCAGCAATGGTCCGACCTGGAAACCCGCCTGGCCGCGCTGTTGCTGGCCCCGCAGGCCCAAGCCCAGTTCACCGACCCGCTGCAACGGCTGCACCGCGAGGCCCGCGTCCTGCTCGACATGGACCCCGACAGCACGCTGTACTGGCTGTTCCAGCTCGCGGCTTCGACCACCGTGGCCTACAGCGCCTCGCACGCCATGGTGTGCTGGGCTCTGTGCCAACTGGTGGGCGAAGACCTGGGCCTGATGACGGCCGAACGCGACAGCCTGGCCCTGGCCGCGTTGACGATGAACTTGTCCATGACGCGCTTGCAGGACACGCTGGCCGAGCAGAGCACGCCGCCGACGCCCGAGCAGCGCGAGCAGATCAACACCCACGCGGCGCGCAGTGCACAGTGGCTGCGCGAACTGGGCGTGACCGATCCCCTGTGGCTGGACACGATCGAGCAACACCACCAGACGGACGCCGCCCTGCCCTTGCCGGTGCGCATTTTGCAGGCGATGGACCGTTACGCCGCCATGATCAGCCCGCGCGAGACCCGCCCCGGCCGTTGCGTGACCGACTCAGCGCGGCATTCGGTCGTCAAGGCTGGCCAGACGCTGGACGAGGTAGGCCACGCCTTGCTGCGCACCGTAGGCATTTGCCCTCCTGGCACCTTTGTGCGGCTGGCCGACGACCGTATTGCGGTGGTGCTGCGCCGTTCCGGCCGGCCTGGCGAGCCCTGGGTGGCCACCGTACTGGACGCCCACGGCACGCCAGTGGTCGAGCCGGAATTGATCGACACCGGCCACGATGGACAAGGCATTGAAGCCGCGCTGATTTCCCGCACTGTGCGGGTGCGTCTGAACCACGCGCGGTTGCTGCAACTGTCGCGCATGGCACTCGCCCAGGGCTGAGCGCACCGCGTGCGGGCCACGCCCGCACCACTCATTTTTTGCTGCCGATCTTAGATTCTTTGCCAGCCAGCAGGCGCTGGATGTTTTCAGCGTGGCGCCACAACAGCAGCACGCCCATCACCGCCATGGAGAGGGCTACCGGCCCGGACACCTCCCAGGCCAGGCCATCGCCAAACAGGTAGTACACCGGCGCAAACACCGCCGCCACGATGGCGGCGAGCGACGAGTAGCGCAGGAAATACGCCACCATCAACCAGCTCAGCAGCACCGCCAAGCCCAGCCAGGGCTCGTAGCCCATCAAGACGCCAGCGGCCGTGGCCACACCCTTGCCGCCCTGAAAGCGGAAAAACACCGGAAACAGGTGCCCCAGAAACGCAGCCAAACCCACCATGGCCAAGGTACTGTCGCCCAGGCCCCAGACGCCGCCCCACTGGGTGACGGCCCACACCGGCAACCAGCCCTTGACGGCATCGAGCAGCAGGGTCAGCGCGGCGGCCTTCTTGTTGCCCGAACGCAGCACGTTGGTCGCGCCCGGGTTTTTGCTGCCGTAGGTGCGCGGATCGTTCAGCCCCATGGCACGACTGACCACCACCGCGAACGACAATGACCCCACCGCATAAGCCGCCGCCACGGCGAGCAGCACCGTCCATTCACCCATACACCCACTCCAAATTGATTTTGTACCGCATTGTGCCCGGGTTGCTCAGCTTTGCAGCGCGATGGCGCAGGCCACCGGCCGCGCCCCCAACACCGACACCAGCACTTGCGGGGAGATGCCCACCAAGTATCCGCGTCGGCCGCCGTTGAGCCAGATGCGCTCCAGCGCCAGCACGGTGTCTTCCACGTACACAGGCATGGCCTTGCGCGTGCCGAACGGCGAGGTACCGCCCACCTGGTAGCCGCTGTGGCGCTGGGCAACCTCGGGTTTGCAGGGCTCTACCGACTTGACGCCGATCTGCCGCGCCAGGTTTTTGGTGGACACCGAACGGTCGCCGTGCATCAGCACCACCAGCGGCGCGGCGTCCTGGTCTTGCATCACCAGCGTTTTCACCACCGCGTGCGGGTCCAGCCCCAGCACGGCGGCACTGTGCGTGGCGCCACCATGGTCCACGTAGTCGTAAGCGTGCTCGGTGTAGGCCACCCCGTGCGCTTTCAGGCAAGCGGTGGCTGGTGTCTCCGAAACATGCGCTTTTTTGGCCATGGGCGCCCCGTCACACCGCTGGGTCGCGCGCTTCCCAGCGGATGGCATCGATGGCTTGCAGCACCTCGGACGACAGCGTCGTGCCCCAAACGTCCAGGCACTCATCGAGTTGGGCCACCGAGGTAACCCCAATGATGGTGCTGGCCACCTGCCATTTGGTGTAGCAAAACGCCAGGGCCAGTTGGGTCGGCGTGAGGCCATGTTCGCGTGCCAGGGCGTTGTAGCGGCGCGCAGCGGCCAGCGACTCGGGGCGGCCCCAGCGCTGCTTGCGCATCGATTCGAACAAGGCCATGCGGCCTTGAGCGTCGCCCCCCTCGAAGCCGACGGCGTCGTATTTGCCTGTCAACAGGCCAAAACCCAGCGGGGAATACGCCAGCAGCGAGACGCCCAGGCGGTGCATGGATTCGTCCAGCCCGTTTTCAACGGTGCGGTTGATCAGTGCATAAGGGTTATGCACCTTTGCCACGCGGGGCAGTCCGTGCTGCTCGGCCAAACGCACAAACTCATGCACCCCGTAGGAAGACTCGTTCGACAGGCCGATCGCTCGCACTTTGCCCACCCGCACCAGCTCGGTCATGGCTTCCAGTTGCTCCAGCATGGAAGCGGCGGGCTTGTCTTTGGTGGGGTCGAAATACATCTGCCCGAACACCGGCACGTTGCGGGCCGGCCAGTGGATTTGGTACAGGTCAATCACATCCGTCTTCAGGCGGCGCAGACTGCCGTCGCAGGCGGCGAGGATCTCGGCCCGGGTCAGGCCCGCGTTGTCGCCGCGCACCCAAGGCATGCCGCGGGACGGGCCCGCCACCTTGGTGGCCAGAATCACCTTCTCGCGCACACCCGGCCGGCTGGCAAACCACTCGCCGATGATGGTTTCGGTGGCGCCATAGGTTTCAGCGCGCGTCGGCACCGAATACATCTCGGCCGTGTCGATGAAGTTCACCCCCCGCTCCAGCGAGCGGTCCAGAATCTGGTGGGCCAAAGGCTGGTCCACCTGTTCGCCAAACGTCATGGTGCCCAGGCAGATGGGCGTCACTTTCAAATCACTTTGGCCAAGTTGGACCGGGGTCAAGGGAGAATGCTGGGTCATGGACGCAAAACCTTTGGAGAACGTGTTGGCGAAAAACCTTCAGTGTACTGA
>CAZGDZ010000091.1:0-3260 GCA_964524855.1 uncultured Macromonas sp. | reverse complement strand
CAGCCCTGGCGCGCGCTTCCTCCTGCAACCTCAGCACACGCCGCTGCACCTTGCCGGTGGTGGTCATGGGCAGCGCGTCAATGAACTCGATCTCTTTCGGGTATTCGTAGGGTGCCAGGCGATCTTTGACGTGCTGTTGCAGGTCGGCCATCAGGGGCGGATCGAAGCTGGTCGCGGGCTGGGTGCTGGCAGCACGCCGTTCGGCGAACGCTGGCGCCAGTACCACGTAGGCCTTGACCACCGCGCCCCGCTCGGGGTCGGGCTTGGGCACCACCGCCGCGTTCGCCACCGCGGGGTGCTTGACCAGACAGTTCTCGATCTCGCTGGGGCCTATGCGGTAGCCAGCAGCCTTGAACACGTCGTCAGCGCGGCCCTGGTACCAGAGGTAACCATCTGCATCGCACAACGCCAGGTCGCCCGTGCGGAACCAACTTTTGAGCGGGTCACCGGTGAACTTGGCCTGGGTCGCTGCCTCGTTCTGCCAGTAGCCCAAAAAGAAAATCGGGTCGGGTTGGTCGTGCACGTCGCGGCGGTGGACAGCCACTTCGCCCACCTCGCCAGGCGCACAAGGCCGGCCCTCGTCGTCGATGACGGCCACCCGGTGGCCGGGGTAGCCCTTGCCCATGCTGCCAGCCCGCGCGGGCCACAGACGGCTGCAGTTGCCGACGATGTAATTCACCTCGGTCTGCCCAAACATTTCGTTGATGGTCACGCCCAACTGCTCCTGGCCATAGGCAAACACAGCGTCCCCCACCGCCTCGCCCGCGCTCATGATGGCCTGCAACCGCAATGCGTAGCGCCCCCGGGGCTCGGGCACCGCTTTCATCATCGCCTTGAGGGCGGTTGGGAACAAAAAGGTGTGGGTGACCCGATGGCGCTGCAGCAGTTCGAACGCCACTTCCGGGCTGAAGCGGCCGTTGTACGCGACGATGGGACGCCCAAAGTACAGCGTGGGCAGCAGCGCGTCCATCAAACCGCCGGTCCAGGCCCAGTCGGCAGGGCTCCAGAACACCGCCTGCGAAGGTGCACGCGCATCGGAGGGGTCAAAACCAAACCAGTTCTGGCTGCAGACAAATCCGGTCAGGTTACCGATCAACGCACGGTGAGGAATTAGCGCGCCTTTGGGATTGCCGGTGGTGCCACTGGTGTATATCAACACCGCCGGGTCGTCGGCCAGGGTAGGCACCAAATCGAAACGCTTGCGGGCACAACCGGCCACCTCGGGCCAGTCCACCACATCGGTGTCAAAAGCGCCATCCAACCCCACCACATGGCGCAGCGCCGGGCAGCGTTCGCGCACCGCCTGCACGCCCGGGCCGGTGATGTGATCCACCAAGGCCACCACTGCCACGCTGTCCTGCAGGCGGTATTCCAGCGCCTCAGGGCCAAACAGTTGCGACAGCGGCATCGCCACCGCACCCATCTGCAGCACTGCGATGTAGGCCACGGCAGTTTCAAAACGCTGCGGCAGCACAATGGCCACGCGGTCGCCCGGCTTCACCCCCAGCAGTCGCAGGCCGTTGGACAAGCGGTTGGCCGCTGCCTGCAATTCGCCATAGGTGTGCTGGCGGGGTGTTTGGTCGGGGGCATCGGCCACCACCGCCACCTGCCGTGCCGTCGCCGCGCGGGCGGCCCAGCGGCGGGAACACACCTCTGCCATGTTGAAATGGGTGGGTACCTTCCAGTTAAAACCGGCATGGATGGCGTCGTACGCCTCCACGGTGGGCGCGGCTGCCGTGCGCTTGCTTGGCTTGGGTGGGGCCATGTGTCGTCTCCTGAATAATCACCAGTATGTACCAAGTCCTGCGCCCCTCCCACAGCCAGCATGTCGCCATCCGGACGCTGAACTACCACCTGCGCTGCTGGGGCTCGCCCGAGCCTGGCGTTGCACCGTTGTGGCTGCTGCATGGCTGGATGGATGTGTCCGCCTCGTGGCAGTTCGTGGTGGATGCGCTGGCCGCTGACCGTTACGTGATTGCGCCCGACTGGCGCGGCTTTGGCCTGACCCGTCCACAGCACCTGCCGCAACCTGCACAGCCCACCGATTTCGGCGACACCGACCACTACCTGTTCGCGGACTACCTGGCCGACCTGGACCTGCTGCTGGACCACGTCAACACCCAACTGGGGCGTGCGGTGGATGCGCCGATCGATCTGGTCGGTCACAGCATGGGCGGCAACGTGGCCATGGTGTACGGCGGCGTGCGCCCGCAACGGGTGCGTCGCCTGGTCAACCTGGAGGGCTTTGGCCTGCCCGCCAGCCGCCCGGCCCAGGCAGCCCGCCGCTACGCCCGCTGGATCGACGAGATCAAGGCCTTGCACCGGGGTGACATGGCCCTCCAGTCCTACCCCGAAGTGGTTGGTGTGGCCGCTCGGCTGATGAAAACCAACCCCCGCCTGCCCGCCGGGCACGCCGCCTGGTTGGCCCAGCACTGGGCCGCCGCCGACCCCCAAGGGCGCTGGCACGTCCAGGGCGATGCGGCCCACAAAGTCATCAGCGCGCACCTGTACCGGCTGGACGAAATGCTGGAAATCTACAAACACATCAGCGCGCCGGTGCTGGCGGTGGAAGCATCGGACGACAGCCTGGCACAGTGGTACCGCCACGGCGAACACAGCCTCCAAGCCCACCACGAACGGCTGGCGCTGGTGCCCGACTGCCAAATCGCCAAGGTGGACGATGCAGGCCACATGCTGCACCACGACCAGCCTCTGGCGGTGGCCAGACTGATCGAAAGCTTTCTGGGTTGAGCACAACCACGCTGCACCATTTGTTACAGACACCTGACCCTGGGGTGAGGACAATCAAAGCTTGGAACCAACACACTACACCACACTTCACACAGACACCGCGCGATCTGCGTGGCCGCACCTTCGCGATTGGATCACTGCCACCATCGTCGGTATCGCAGCCCCCGTATGGGCCCTGGGAGCAGGGAGTTTGCCCTCGGCTGGGCCTGAGCCTTCCGAAGCCCAAGGCAGCGACACCCCTCGCCTTCAGCATGAAATATTCGTATCGCCATACACCCACCACTGGCGTTACTCCGATGACCATCGTCAGGTGATCGCGGTGAGCTTGAGTCGGCGTTTGCCCAACGACCGCTTCTATGGCGCCAGCCTGTTCACCAACTCCTTCGGTCAACCTTCGGCTTACGCGTTTGTGGGGAAAACGTGGCCCAGCGTGCTACCTGCCCTGCCACGCCTGTATGTTTCAGCCACCGCTGGCGTGATTTACGGCTATGTTGGCGAGCACAAAGACA
>CAZGDZ010000090.1:0-7533 GCA_964524855.1 uncultured Macromonas sp. | reverse complement strand
AAAAACCAGTTGGCGACGTAGATGTGCGGGGTTTTGCGCCTGACGATGGTGCCGAAAAACACCACGGCGTAGGACA
Organism: uncultured Macromonas sp.; assembly: GCA_964524855.1. GTDB lineage: Bacteria > Pseudomonadota > Gammaproteobacteria > Burkholderiales > Burkholderiaceae_C > CAZGDZ01. The sequence goes on along the minus strand of CAZGDZ010000090.1, from coordinate 7,457 downwards.
CCCACACCAGCGTGATCAGGATGTCGATCGGCCACTCGAGTTCGGCATATTCCTTGGAACTGGTGTAGCCCAGCGGCAGCGTAATGGCCGCGAGCACGATGACGGCCTGCCAGCCCCAGAATGTGAACGCGGCGAGGCCGTCGCCGAACAGCCGGGCGTGGCAGGTGCGTTGCACCACGTAATAGCTGGTGGCAAACAGCGCGCAACCACCAAACGCAAAAATCACGGCATTGGTGTGCAACGGGCGCAGGCGGCCATAGCTCAGCCACTCGATACCCAGGTTCAGCTCGGGCCAAGTGAGCTGGGCGGCGATGATGACGCCGACCAACATCCCGACCACGCCCCAGACCACGGTCATGATGGCGAACTGCCTCACGACCTTGTCGTTGTAGACGCCCGAGCGGGCATCCATCGTTGTTACAGACATACCAAACTCCTCATGAAATTCACCACGATGCAGTATCCGTGCGCGCCCGTGCCGCCCGGTTGATGTAAGTCAATCGCCGCGCAGAATTCGCTCGCCTTCGCGCTCGATGTTGTCGAATTGCCCCGATTGCAGGGCCCACCAGAACAGTCCGATGATGGCCAGCACCAGCACCACGGACAAGGGAATGAGCAGATACAGAACTTCCATGGGGCTTTACCTTGCGAGTGCGAGGGATGGGGCGGGAGCCAGACGGGCCAGCCGCAGGGCGTTGCCGATGACGAGCAGCGAACTGGCCGCCATGCCCAGGCCCGCCAGCCACGGGGGCATCCAGCCGATGAGGGCCAGAGGGACACAAACGGCGTTGTAGCCAGCGGCCCACCAGAGGTTTTGGCGCACCACGGCCATGGTGCGCCGGGCCAGCAGCACGGTCTCGACCACCTCGGTCAAGCGCCCGCTCTGGACCACGAAATCGGATTGGGCCTGGGTCAAGGGCGCGCCATGGCCCAGCGCAAAAGACGCATCGGCGCGCGCCAGCACCGGCCCATCGTTCAGGCCATCGCCCACCATCGCCAGCCGTGCACCTTGCTGCTGCAGCGCCTGCACGGTGTGCAATTTGTGTTCGGGCGTGGCCTCAGCCACCACGTCATCGATGCCGAGCTGCTGGGCCACCCGCTGCACCGCAGCAGCCCGGTCACCCGACAGCACCCAGGTGCGCAAGCCGGCCGCCTGCAGGGCAGACACCGCTTCGCGGGCATCGTCGCGCACACCTTCGTTCATGGCGAAAGTGGCGACCCAGCCCTCGTTGTTGCTGAGGTAAGCGCGCGGCGCATCGGCGGCGCCACCAGCTTGCAAGGCGGGATGGTCCTCGCCCAAGCCGCAGTGCGTGGCAGAACCGAGACGCCAAGTTTGCCCCGAAGGCTCGATCAGCACCAGGCCACCACCGGCCACGTCCCGCACCTCACCTGGTAAGGAGCGAGCGTCATCAGGCAGCTCCACCTGAGCGGCGGCCGTGATGGCGCGCGAGACAGGATGCAGCGAGGCCGCGCTCATGCGGGCCGCCGTGCGCAGCACCTCAGCCCGCGTCCATGCCGGGTGCAACACGCATTCACGCAGCACCACCCGGTCATGGGTCAGGGTGCCGGTTTTGTCGAAAATGATGGTGTCCACATTGGCCAACGCCTCGAACGCCTGCAGCCGCCTAACCAGAATGCCGCGACTGGCCAGCGCGCCGGCCGAGGCCAGCATGGCGGCGGGGGTGGCGAGGGACAAGGCACACGGGCAAGTGACGATCAACACCGCCACCGCGACCGCCAGCGCCTGCTGCGGATCGATCTGCCACCAGTAAAACCCGGCACCCGCTGCGGCCAACAACACCAGCAGCAGGAACGGGGCCGCAATGCGGTCGGCCAAGCGGGCCAGGCGTGGCTTCTCGGTCGAGGCCCGCTCCATGAGGGAGACGATCTGCGCGAAACGGGTGTCGCGGCCCAATTTGTCGATGCGGACCAAGGCCGTGCCAGCAAGGTTGTAACTGCCGGCCACCACCGCATCGCCTCGCACACGCTGCACCGGGTGAGATTCGCCGGTCAACAAGGCCTCATCGACGGTGGCACTGTCGCCCAGCACCACGCCATCACCCGGCAGGGCCTGCCCCGCTTGCACCCGTACCACGTCACCCACGGTCAGGCGCTTGAGCGACACCACCTCGAAGGTGCCGTCCGCGCGCTGGCGTTCGCACTACTCAGGCAGGCGGTTCATCAGCGCGTCCAGCGCACCGGCCGTGCGGTCCCGCGCCTTGAATTCGAGGTAGCGGCCGCCCAACAGGACAAACACGAACATGGTCAAGGAGTCGAACCAGACCTCGGCGCCCCAGGGGCCGGTGGGGTCGAAGGTGGCCGCCGTGCTGGCCACGAACGTGACCAGGATGCCGATGGACACTGGCGTGTCCATGCCCACGCGCCCCAGGCGCAGGTCGCGCCAGGCGCTCTGAAAAAACGGGCCACTAGCGAACAGCACCACGGGCAAACTCAACACCCAGCTGGCCCAGCGCAACAACTGGTCGATGTCGGCCGGGATTTCGCCCGGCTCGGTGACGTAGGCGGGCCACGCATACATCATCACCTGCATCATGCAGAAGCCGGCGACGAACAGGCGCCACAACGCTTTGCGGGTCTCGGCCAGGCGCTGGCTGACGCTCAGGGCCTGCTGCATCGGCAACAGACGGTAGCCGGTGCGCCCCACCGCCCGCGCCAATGCGGAGAGGCTGGCTTGGGCCGGATCCCAGCGCAAAATCAGGCGGCGTGTGGCGGCATGCACCTGCGCCGAAACCACGCCCGGCAGGCCATCCAGCGCGTATTCTACGGTGTCAGCACAAGCGGCGCAGTACATGCCCTGCACCATCAGCACCGACTCTAAGCCGCCATCGTCCGCTGGAGCGGTGAAGGTTTGCTGCTCGATGGGGTCGTCGAGCACCAGAAAATCATCATCCACGGTCAGAGGGCCACGGTGCTCACCCAACCAGGCACCCGCCCCTGATGCGTCCACGCCGGCCCGCTCGGCAGCGGGCGCAGAAATGGCAGGCGTCACCACGATGGAATCAGACATCGCGCAAGCTTACTTGGGATTGCACGCCCAGCGTTTGACTTAGGTCAACCCCTGCCGCCGGATGGGTGCTAGGCTTGTTTCAAGTTGAGATTTTTTACCACCATGAGGAGCAGACGATGTACAAACGCATTCTGGTCGCCACCGACGGATCGAAATTGTCCCAACTGGCCGTGGAGCACGCTTTGAAGCTGGCCGACGTGACGGGCGCCGAGTTGGTCGCCCTCAAGGTGGTGCCCCGCTACCCCCAGACGTATTTCGAGGGCGGGGTCGCCCTGGCGGTGGAAGAGGTCAAGCGCATCGAGAAACAATGGCAGGACGAGGCGCTGGAAGTGGTGAACGCGGTCAAAGCCCTGGGCCAAAAGCAGTCGGTCAAGGTCAAGGCCGCGACCGTGAAGTCGGACCTGATCGCTGAAGCGGTGATCGCAGCCGCCAAACGCCACAAGGTGGACTTGATCGTGATGGCCTCGCACGGGCGCCGGGGCCTGAAGCGCTTGCTGCTGGGCAGCGAAACCCAGCAGGTGCTGACGCACTCACACATCCCGGTGCTGGTGCTGCGCTGAGCTTGCAGGCTTTCAGACGAACAGGCTGCGGTACTGGTCCCGCAGCAGGTTCTTCTGCACCTTGCCCATGGTGTTGCGCGGCAAATCGGGCACCACCACGCAAGTCTTGGGGACTTTGAAGTTGGCGAGACGGGCCTTCAGTGTGGCCAGGATCTGTTCCGGCTCCACCTTGGCACCCGCTCGGGCAATCAACACCGCCACACCCACTTCGCCGAAGTCGGGGTGCGGTACGCCAACCACCGCGCTTTCGGCCACCCCCGGCAGCTCGTTGATGCACCCCTCCACCTCGGCCGGGTACACGTTGTAACCGCCGCTGATGATGAGGTCTTTGCTGCGCCCGACGATGGCGATGTAGCCCCGCGCGTCCTGCAAACCCACATCACCCGTCTTGAACCAGCCGTCCGGGGTGAACTCCTCGCGGGTTTTCTCGGGCATGCGCCAGTAGCCTTTGAACACGTTCGGCCCGCGCACCTGAAGGCCCCCCACTTCGCCGGCTGCCAAGGGTTGGCCGTCGTCGCCGACGACGCGCACCTCCACACCCGGCAAGGGAAAGCCCACAGTCGCACCCCGGCGCTCTGCCTGCTGCCCATAACGCAAGTCGGCGCGGTAGGGGTTAGACGTGAGCATCAAGGTTTCACTCATGCCGTAGCGCTCCAGAATGCTGTGCCCGGTGCGCACTTGCCACGCCTTGAAGGTTTCGATCAGCAAAGGGGCCGAGCCCGAAATGAACAGCCGCATGGAGCGTGCCGCGTCGGGCGTGAGGGCCGGCTCCGCCAGCATACGAACGTACAAGGTGGGCACACCCATGAACACGGTAGCGCGCGAGAACCAGCGTATGGCGGTGGCGGGGTCGAACTTCGCCATCCACAGCATGGGGCTGCCATTGATGAGCGCGCCGTGGATGGCCACGAACAGGCCGTGCACATGGAAGATGGGCAGCGCGTGGATCAGCACGTCGTCGGGCTGCCAACCCCAGTATTCGCGCAGCATTTGCGCGTTGCTCAGCAGGTTGCCATGGGTGAGCATGGCGCCTTTGCTGCGCCCGGTGGTGCCGCTGGTGTAGAGAATGGCAGCCAGGTCATCGGCCTGCCGCAGTACCGGCTCGTGCACGTCAGGGTGGTGCGCCGCGCGCTCCAGCAAGCTGCCGGTGCGATCGTCGTTCAAGGTGAACACGGCTTGTGTGCCGGCCTTGAAAGCCATCTTGCTGACCCAACCAAAGTTGGCGCCAGAGCAAACAACGACCGCAGGCTCGGCATCGCCGATGAAGTATTCGATTTCGGCCTTTTGATAAGCGGTGTTCAGCGGCAAAAACACCAGCCCGGCACGCAAAGTGGCCAAGTACAACACCATGGCTTCGACCGATTTTTCCACCTGCACCGCCACGCGTGCCCCTTCGGGCAAATGCAGGGACTGCAACAGGTTGGCCACCATGGCACTGGCTTTGTCCAGGTCGGCCCAGGAATAGACCAGGCCCTGATCGGTCTCAACGGCCCAGGCGTTCAGGTCTTGGGGAAAAGCGGCGCGCAGGGCGCTGTAAATGTTGGAGTTCATTGTGACTTTACCGAAATGGCAGTAGCACCGCTCAGGCCGCGCGGCGCACCGACCACGTCCACAGCGCCACTCCGGCCAACACCATGGGCAGACTCAACCACTGCCCCATGCTCAGTCCCAGACCGAGCAGCCCCAGGTGTGCATCGGGCTCGCGGAAGAACTCGGCGATGAATCGCAAGCTGCCGTAGCCCACCAGGAACGCCGCGGACACTTCACCCATTCGACGTGGCTGGCGCGCATAAAGCCACAACAACGCGAACAGGAACAAGCCTTCCAGCAAGAACTGGTAGAGCTGTGACGGATGGCGCGGCAACTCGCCCGCGCCCCGAAACAACATGCCCCAGGGCAACGACGGGTCGGCGACGCGGCCCCACAGTTCGCCGTTGATGAAGTTGCCGATGCGGCCTGCGGCCAAACCGGTTGGCACGCAAGGGGCGACAAAGTCCATCACTTGCAACCAGGGCCGCTGGCGGGAACGGGCAAACCACACCATGGCCAGCAACACCCCCACCAGGCCACCGTGGAAGCTCATGCCGCCCTCCCACACCGCAAAAATGCCCAGTGGGTTGGTCAAATAGTCCAGCGGCTTGTAGAACAGCACGTACCCCAGGCGGCCCCCCAGAATCACGCCCAGCACCCCCAGGAACAGGATGTCTTCCACGTCGCGCCTTGACCAGGCTTGGGAACCACTCAGAGACGCGTAGGGTTCGTGGCGCAGGCGCTGCACGCCCAACCACAGAAAAAGACCAAAAGCGGCCAAGTACGTCAAGCCGTACCAATGGATGGCCAAAGGCCCCAATTGCAGGGCCACGGGATCGATGGCGGGATGGATCAGCATGACCCGCATTGTGCCGGAGGGCGGCCTGCCCTCCGGGTGCCAGGCCGAATCAGCCTTCCAGCAGCGACAGGTCGCGCACCGCGCCCTTGTCGGCCGAGGTGGCCAGCAGGGCATAGGCCTTGAGCGCAGCCGTCACCTTGCGCGGGCGCGGCTGGGCCGGCTTCCAGCCTTTGGCGTCCTGCTCGGCACGGCGCTTGGCCAGTTCTTCGTCGCTGACCAGCACGTTGATGGTGCGGTTGGGAATGTCGATGCGAATGCGGTCACCCTGACGCACCAGGCCGATGGCGCCACCCGCAGCCGCTTCGGGCGAGCAGTGCCCGATGGACAAACCCGAAGTACCGCCCGAGAAGCGGCCGTCGGTCAGCAGCGCACAGGCTTTGCCCAAGCCCTTGGACTTGATGTAGCTGGTGGGGTAGAGCATTTCCTGCATGCCGGGGCCACCTTTGGGGCCTTCGTAGCGCACGATCACCACGTCGCCGGCCTTGACCTTGTCTGCCAGGATCTCGGCCACGGCTTCGTCCTGCGACTCGGTCACGTAGGCCGAGCCTTCAAACACCAGGATGGACTCGTCCACACCAGCGGTCTTGACCACGCAGCCGTCGAGCGCGATGTTGCCTCGCAGCACGGCCAAGCCACCCTCCTTAGAGAACGCATGGTCGAACGAGCGAATGCAGCCTTCGGCGCGGTCCAGGTCCAGGCTGGGCCAGCGGGTGGACTGGCTGAAAGCCACCTGCGTCGGGATGCCGGCCGGGCCCGCCATATAGAAAGTCTTGACCGCGTCGGACGGGTTGCGCGCAATGTCCCACTCGGCCAGCGCGTCCTTCATGGTTTTGGCGTGGATGGTCGGCACGTCGGTGTGCAGCTTGCCGGCGCGGTCCAGCTCACCCAGAATGGCCATGATGCCGCCGGCTCGGTGCACATCCTCGATGTGGTACTTGTTGGTGTTGGGCGCCACCTTGCACAGCTGCGGCACGACGCGCGAGAGGCGGTCGATGTCGGTCATGGTGAAGTCGATCTCGGCTTCCTGCGCGATGGCCAGCAAGTGCAGGATGGTGTTGGTCGAGCCGCCCATGGCGATGTCCAGGGTGATCGCGTTCTCGAAGGCCTTGAAACCCACCGAACGCGGCAGCACCGACTCGTCACCCTGCTCGTAGTAGCGCTCGCACAGCGCCACCGCCGTGCGACCGGCGCGCTTGAACAGTTGTTCGCGGTCGGCGTGCGTGGCCACCACGGTGCCGTTGCCCGGCAGCGCCAGCCCCAGCGCTTCGGCCAGACAGTTCATGGAGTTGGCGGTGAACATGCCCGAGCAAGAACCGCAGGTGGGGCAGGCCGAACGCTCAACCTCGGCCAAGTCGGCCTCGCTCACTTTATCGTCCACCGCCATCACCATCGCGTCCACCAGATCGAGTTTCTTGATCTGGATGGTCTGGGTACCCGGCACTGCCAAGCGCACCTTGCCGGCCTCCATCGGGCCACCACT
>CAZGDZ010000089.1:0-7559 GCA_964524855.1 uncultured Macromonas sp. | reverse complement strand
TGGGCGTGATCAGCCTGGGCGGCATGGTGTACAAGGGCTCGGTGCGCGTCGGCGGCGACAAGTTCGACGAGGCCATCATCAACTACATCCGCCGCAACTACGGCATGTTGATTGGCGAGCCCACGGCCGAGGCGATCAAGAAAAGCATCGGCTCCGCCTTCCCGGGCTCCGAAGTCAAGGAAATGGAAGTCAAGGGCCGCAACCTGAGCGAGGGCGTGCCGCGCAGCTTCACCATTTCCAGCAACGAGGTGCTGGAAGCCCTGACCGACCCGATCAACCAGATCGTCAGCGCCGTAAAAACCGCGCTGGAGCACACGCCGCCCGAACTCGGCGCCGACATTGCCGAGCGCGGCATGATGCTGACCGGTGGTGGCGCCCTGCTGCGCGACCTGGACCGCCTGCTGGCCGAGGAAACCGGCCTGCCGGTGCTGGTGGGTGAAGAGCCGTTGCTGTGTGTGGTCAAGGGTTGCGGCATGGCGCTGGAGCGCATGGACCGCCTGGGCGGCAGCATTTTCACCAACGAGTGATCGCGCAGCGCACCGGCCATGCCGCTGGGGACCGTTGACCGCACGCCGCCACCCTTTTTCAAGCAAGGGCCTTCGGCCCTGTCCAAGCTGCTGGTGCTGAGCGCCCTGGCAGTGCTGCTGATGGTGGTGGACGCACGCCGCCATTGGGCGCAACCGCTGCGCTCGGCGCTGGCCGTGGCGTTGTACCCGGTGCAGTGGCTGGCCCTACAACCGCTGCAAGGCGCACAGTGGACCACCCAGTATGTGGGGAGCCTGCGCAACGCCCGCCAGGAAGCCGACGCGGCGCGGGCCGAACTGGTGCGCCAGTCGCAACGCGCAGCCATTGTGGAGCACCTGGCGCAGGAAAACCGCGAACTGCGCGGCCTGTTGACCATGCGCGAACGCCTGCCCACAGACTCGCGCGGCGCCGAGATTTTGTACCAACTGCCCGACAGCTACCGCCAGCGCGTCGTCATCGATGCTGGCACCACCCAGGGCGTACAGCCCGGCTCGCCGGTGATGGATGGCTACGGCGTGCTGGGTCAGGTGAGCCGGGTGTACGGCGCGACGGCCGAAGTCACCCTGCTGACCGACCGGCAGCAAGCGATCCCGGTCATCAACACCCGCACCGGGCAGCGCAGCCTGGCCTATGGCCTGCCGGACAGTAGCCAAATGGAGTTGCGTTTTGAATCGGTCAACACCGAAGCCGAGGTGGGCGACATCCTCACCACCAGCGGCATCGATGGCATCTATCCCCCAGGCTTGCCCGTCGCCAAAATCGCGGCTGTCTCCACCCGCGATGGCTCGGGCTTTGCGCGCATTGTGTGCGACCCGATGGCCCGCATCAGCAACACCCTGCACGTGCTGGTGGTCAACCCCATGAGCAGCGGCCAACGCCCTGGCTTGGAGGCGCGGCCATGATCATGCGACCAGGCCAGGCGCTGCTGTTGCCTGCCAACCCGTGGTTCATTTGGGGCTCGCTGCTGCTGGCGCTGTTCAGCAACATCGTGCTGCAAGTCTCGGGCGCTGCGCAATGGGCCGGCACGCCCGACCTGCTGGCGATTGCGCTGGTGTTCTGGAGCGTGCATCAGCCGCTGCGCATCAACGTGGGAGCCGCATTCGCGCTGGGGCTGTTCATGGATGTCCACCACGGCGCGCTGCTGGGCCAGCACGCACTGGCGTATTCGGTGCTCGGCTACCTGGCGGTGTTCATCCACCGGCGCATCCTCTGGTTCAACCTGCGCACGCAAGCGCTGCACGTGTTGCCGTTGTTCGCGGTGTGCCACCTGCTGCAGGTGCTGGCCCGTCTGCTGGCGGGCGACGGCGGGCCCGGCTGGGGCCTGTTGCTGGCACCCGCGCTGGAGGCTCTGCTCTGGCCGGTGGCGACCGCCGTGCTGCTGGCGCCCCAGCGCCGCGCGCACGATCCGGACGACACCCGTCCCATCTGAGGCTGTGCGATGACCGAGTTGCGGGACGTTCCACAGCAGCTGGCCCTGCTGCGCCGACGCGCGCTGGTGGCCTGGCTGGTGGCCGCGCTGGCACTCGGCTTGGTGGGTGTTCGCAGTTTTTACCTGCAGGTGCCCCGGTACGACGATCTTCAGCACCGCGCGGAATCCAACCGCACCGCCGTGCTGCCGATCGTGCCCCCTCGCGGCCGCATTGTGGACCGCAATGGCGTCGTGCTGGCCGACAACCTGGCCACGTTTTCGCTGGAAATCACCCCCGCCCGCACCGACGACCTGGACGCCACGATCGACGCCGTCGCCGAGATCATCGAGGTTCCTGCGCGGGACATTCGGCGCTTTCGCCGCTTGGTGGCCGAATCGCGGCGCTTCGACTCCTTGCCACTGCGCAACCGGCTCAGCGATGAGGAAATGTCGCGGGTGGCCGCGCAGTTGTACCGCCTGCCCGGGGTCGAAATTCAAGCTCGCCGGCTGCGCCAATACCCGCTGGGCGAGACCGGATCGCACGTGCTGGGCTACATCGGCCGCATCAACCAGCGCGAAAAAGAACTGATGGCCGACTGGCCTGAAGAGAGACAGGCCAACTACCGGGGCACCGACCACCTGGGCAAACTAGGCCTGGAGCAAGGCTACGAAGACGTGCTGCACGGAACCACCGGCTTTGAACGGGTAGAAACGTCGGCATCCGGCCGCGCGGTGCGCCAGCTCGACATGACCCCGCCTGTGCCTGGCGACGGCTTGGTGCTGTCCATCGACATTCGCCTGCAACACCTGGTGGAGCGGCTGTACGGCCAACGGCGAGGTGCGCTGGTGGCCATCGACCCGCGCAATGGCGAGGTGCTGGCCTTCGTCAGCATGCCGACGTTCGACCCCAACCTGTTCGTGGACGGGATCGACGTGGACAACTGGCGCGCACTCAACGAATCGCTCGACCGCCCGCTGTTGAACCGCGCCCTGCGCGGCACCTACCCCCCCGGCTCCACCTACAAGCCCTTCATGGCGCTGGCGGCGCTGGAAACGGGTGCCCGCAAAGCCAGCACGGCCGTGAACGATCCTGGCTTCTGGATGCTGGGCAACCACCGCTTTCGCAGCGTGGGCGAAAAGAACCTGGGCGCAGTGGACCTGCGGCGCAGCATCGTGCACTCCAGCAACGTGTACTACTACACGCTGGCCAACGAAATGGGGGTGGACGCGATCCACGACTTCATGAAGCCGCTGGGTTTTGGCCAGATCACTGGCCTGGACATGCCCGGCGAAGTGCGGGGCGTGCTGCCCAGCCAGGCCTGGAAGCGCAACACCTACCGCCGGCCCGACCAGCATCGCTGGTACGCGGGCGAGACCATTTCACTCGGCATTGGGCAGGGCTACAACGCCTTCACTATCTTGCAGGTCGCCTCTGCCATGGCCACGCTGGCCAACCAAGGGATGCAGCACACCCCGCACATTGCAAAGTCCAGCCACAGCCCCGCCGACGCTCAGACCAAGGCACTGCCCCGCCCGCCTGGTAGGCACCTGGGTTACAAGCCCGAACATGTGCAGGCGGTGCTCAACGCCATGGAGGCGGTGACGCAAGAGGGCACCTCCACTCGGGTGTTTGCCGGTGCGGGCTACCGCAGTGGCGGCAAGACCGGCACGGCGCAGGCCGTCACCATCGGCCAGCGCGACCGCTACGACGCGCGCCGGCTGACCGAACACCAGCGCGACCATTCGCTGTACGTGGCTTTCGCGCCGGTGGACAACCCACAAGTAGCCTTGGCCGTGATCGTCGAAAACTCGGGTTTTGGTGCCGCTCATGCAGCGCCCATCGCACGCCGCGTGTTCGACTACCTGTTGCTGGGGCAATACCCCAGCGAGCAAGACATTGCCGCCACCCAACTCGGGCAATCGGCGGCCCCCATGGGTCAGCCCCGCCCTATCGACAGCGTGCCCTGGCCACCGGCCAACGGCAAACCCTGACGCCCCTCAGGGCGTGGCGAGGTAGGCGTCCCACACCGTTTTGGCAATCAGGGCCGTGACCACCACCAGAAACACGCCGCGCACAAAGCCCGCACCGTGCTTCAGCGCCAGCCGCGTGCCCAGCACGCTGCCCAGCACGTTGGCCACGGCCATGACCAGCGCGTAGTGCCACCAGATGTGGCCTTTCCAGGCGAACAGCGACAACGCGGCCAGGTTGGAGGTGGCGTTCAGCCACTTGGCCGATGCACTGGCGTGCAAGAAGTCGTAGCCCAGCCAGCGCACCATCAGAAACACAAAAAAGCTGCCGGTGCCCGGGCCAAAAAATCCATCGTAAAAACCGATGACCAGCCCCAGTGTGCCCAGCGCCCAGGTTTCGCTGCGGCCCCGAAAGCGAGGTTGGTGTTCGCGGCCCAGGTCCTTGCGCATCAAGGTGTACACCAGCACCGCCAACAGCACCCAAGGCAAGGCCTTGCGCAGGAAGCCTGGGGAAATGACGGTGACAACCCAGGCACCGGCCATGGCGCCGGCAAAACAGACGGCCGCTGCCGGCAACAGCGAGGCCCAGGGCATCTGCACCCGGCGTGCGTATTGCACGGTGGCCGCAGCGGTGCCCCACACCGATGCCCCTTTGTTGACCCCAAACAACGTCGCTGGATGGGTGCCGGGAAAAGCGGCGAACAGCGCGGGCACCAGGATCAGCCCCCCGCCGCCCACGATCGCATCGACAAACCCCGCCAAACCGGCGGCCACGGTGACCACAATCCATTCCATGCCCGGCATTGTCCCCGATGTGCCGGGGCACCCTGTGGCCCGAAAGACTCAGCCGCGGGCCATCACGCCCACCTTGGCCTGGTCTCGTGCCAGCGCCTCGCGCTCGCTGGCACGGCGGAAAAACACCGTCACCACGCTGCTGCTGATGACGATGAACAGCGAATACAACACGGGAATCAACAGCACGTCCTGCTGGCTGGGCCCCGCAATGCTGAGCGTGACGATGAGAATCGCCAACGGCCCGTTCTGGATGCCGGTTTCCAGCGCGATGGTGCGGCTGCGGTTCGGGTCCTGCTTGAGCAGGCGCGACAGGCCATAGCCCAACGTCATGCCCACCAAACCCAGGCCGATGGCTGCCACGTACACCTGCCACGGCGTCTGCAACAGCAATTGGTGGTTGCGCGGAATCCAGGTGACGACCAGGAACAGTATGACGAGGATGCCCATCACCCCCCCCAGCAGCTCCAGCGTGGCGCCGGTGTTGGGGTTGACCTTGCGCAACACCATGCCCAACAACGTGGGCACCAGCAGCACCACCAGCACCTGCGCCACGTTGGTGGCGGGGATGGTGTAGTCGCCGGTGTAGCCCGCCAAACCGGAATAAAAGGCCAACGTGGCCGGCACCATGCCCAGCGCCACCAAGGTGGAGACGCTGGTCATCATGATGGATAGGGCCAGCACCGCCTTGCTGAAGTAGGTAAAGATGTTGGAGGTGGTGCCGCCGGGCATGCATCCCATCAGGATCAGCCCCACCGCCACAGCGGGCGGCAAACCCAGCACCTGGGCCATGCTGAAGGCCAGCAGCGGCATGATGCCGTACTGGCACACCAGCCCCACCATCACGCCCTTGGGCTTGCGGAAAGCGATGAGGAAGTCGCGCCACGTCAGGGAGGCGCCCATGCCCAGCATGATGACCATCATCATCACGCCCAGCAATTTGGTTTCAAATTCGGTCACCATGGCTTGTTGCTCCGGTCGGTCATGGACGGCGTTGGCCCATTTCGGCCAAGGCTTCGGCGCGCAAATCCTTGCGCAGAACCTTGCCCACGGGGGACTTGGGCAGTTCGTCGCGCACCACCACCTGCCGGGGCACCTTGTAAGCGGTCAACTGTTGCTTGCAGTGCGCCACCACATCTTCGGCGCGCAAATCGCCCGCGTGGTCGGGGTTGGGCACCACATAGACGCGCACTGCCTCGCCCGTCACGGCGTCGGGCACGCCGATGACCGCCACATCCAGCACCGCGTCCATCTGGGCCACCACGTCCTCCACCTCGTTGGGGTAGACGTTGAAGCCCGACACCAGCACCAGGTCCTTTTTTCGGTCCACGATGCGCAGAAAGCCCTCGGCGTCCATCACCGCCACATCGCCGGTGGACAACCAACCGTCCTGCAGCACCTTGGCGGTTTCTTCCGGCTGGTTCCAGTACCCCTGCATGACCTGCGGCCCGCTCACCTGAATTTCCCCTGGCTCGCCCAGGGCCACAGGCTGCCCGGTGTCGCTCACCAAACGCACCTGGGTGTCGGGCGCAGGGATGCCGATGCCCCCATGGCGGGGCGTGCCCGACAAGGGGTTGAAACTGACCACTGGAGAGGTTTCGGTGAGCCCATAGCCTTCAGCGATCGGGGTGCGGGTCACCTCGCGCCAACGCTCGGCCACCGCCTGATGCAAGGCGGTGCCGCCCGCGATGGACGCTTTGAGGTGCTTGGGCGGGTAAGCCAGGAACCACTCTTCATTCAACAACCCGTTGTAGAGGGTGTTGACGCCGGTGATCCAGGTGATGGGGTGGTTCTCGATCGCGCGCTGCAGGTTCTGCACTGGGCGCGGGCTGGGCACCAACACGTTGCGCGCGCCGATGGCGAGGAACCCCAGCAGGTTGGCCGTGAACGCGAAGATGTGGTACAGCGGCAGCGCGGTCAGCACGCACTCTTTGCCAGGCTCCATGTGGGTCGCGCCCATGGCCAGCATCTGGTTCACGTTGTGCAGGAGGTTGCTGTGGGTCAACATGGCGCCCTTGCTGACGCCGGTGGTGCCACCGGTGTACTGCAGGGCGGCCAAGTCGCTGGGCTGAACCGGCTCCCAATACTGGCGGGCCGGGGTTTGGGCCAGCGTCGCCTGCCCTTGCTGCAAGGCGCCGGCCAGCCGCACGTGCGGCACCGTCACCGGCGGCAACACCCGGTTCCAGACGCGTTGCACCGCGCGCACCACCGTGCGCGGAATGGCAGGGAAAAACGCGGTCACGTCGGCCAGCACCACATGTCGGATGCCGGTCTGCGCCAGCACCGCCGGCAACTTGTCGGCAAACATGTCCACGATGACCAGCGCCTGCACCCCGGCGTCGCGCAACTGGTGCACCATTTCTTTTTCAGTGTACAGCGGGTTGGTGTTGACCAGCACGCAGCCGGCCTTGAACACGCCAAAGGCCACGATGGGGTAGGCCAGGCTGTTGGGCAATTGCACCGCCACCCGGTCGCCAGCCTTCAGCCCAAGCACACCTCTCAAGTAGCCGGCAAACGCGTCGGACTGGGCATCCACCTGCGCGAAGCTGAGGCTGCCGTTCATGCCGTTGGGCACCACACAGGTGAAAGCGGGCTGGCTCGGGTGGGTCTGCGCAAAGCGCACGCAGGCGTGGTGCACCAATGCGGCCAGGTTGGGGTGTTCGGGTGCAGGCAGGTCTGGGCGAATGCCGGCCTGCAGGTAGGCGCCGTACCAGGGCTGGTCCGACGGCGAGAAAACGGGGGTTGCGGTCATGACCTCATTGTGGCGGGGCGACGGCGGCCTGGGTGGGCGGCCGTGCCCGGGGTTTCCCTGATCAATTGGCGCGCTGGCGACAAAAAACCCCGCCGGTTGCCCGAGCGGGGTTGT
>CAZGDZ010000088.1:0-7571 GCA_964524855.1 uncultured Macromonas sp. | reverse complement strand
ACAGGCGGCATGATCTGGCCGTTGACGGAGGACGAAACCTCGACCGCGCCGGCCTGGTCACCCCGGTAGCCCACCCGCTTCATCAGCGGAATGGTGAAAGTGCCGGTGGTAACCACGTTGGCAATGGACGAACCGGAAATGATGCCGGTGGCGGCGGAGGACACCACCGCCGCCTTGGCCGGCCCGCCGCGCATGTGCCCCAACAAGGCAAACGCGGATTTGATGAAGTAATTACCCGCCCCCGCCATGTCTAGCAAGGAGCCAAACAACACGAACAGGAAAATGAAACCGCTGGACACCCCCAGCGCGACGCCATACACGCCTTCCGTGGTCAACCACTGGTGGGTCATGGCCCGGTCGAGCGACGCGCCGTTGTGGGCCATGAAATCTGGCATGTGGGGCCCGGCGAAGGTGTACCCCAGAAACAATACGGCCACCACGACCATGGGCAGGCCCAGCACACGACGCGTCGCTTCCAGCAACAGAACCACGCCCACCACCGCCGTCCAAACGTCGGTGGGGGTGGGTTGCCCCGGACGCGTGGCCAGCTCGCGGTAAAACACAAAGATATACGCTGCGGCAAACGCCCCAACCACGGCAAACACCCAGTCCAGCGCGGGCACGTGGTCTCGCGGGGAACGCTTGCTCGCGGGGTACGCCATGTAGGCCAGGAACACCGCGAAGGCCAGGTGTATGGCCCGCGTCTGGGTGTCGTTGAGCACGGGGATCAGGTTCGACACCATGTAGGGCAGCGGCGACGCAATCCAGAGCTGAAACAGCGACCAGACCAGCGCAATACCCATGATGAGACGGGCCGTCATGGGGCCCGGCTTTCGTCCGCCAGCGTCGTTGTCTTCGACCAGCTGATTGACGTCAATGTCCGCGACTTTGGATGAAGCATTCACGGGACAGATTCCTTCCAGATAAGGCAAACCGCATCAAAAAAGCCCCATGCCGGCAAGCCAACATGGGGCGACAGCCAATGCTGAGAGGATTACTTCATCCAGCCTTTTTCTTTGTAGTACTTGACCGCGCCCGGGTGCAGCGGCGCAGACAAGCCACCCTTGATCATCTTTTCAGGCTGCAGGCCAGCCAACGCCGGGTGGAGTTTCTTGAACTCGTCCAGGTTGTCAAACACCGACTTCACGAACAGGTAGACCTCGTCGTCCGACTTCTTGGCAGAGGTGACCATGGTGGCCAGCACGCCGTAGGTGTCCAACTCGGCAGCCTGGGAAGGGTAGGTACGGGCCGGGATCTTGGCGTCGGAGTAGAACGCATTGGCAGCCACCAACTTGTCCACGGCCGGACCGGTGATGTTGACCAACTGTGCGCCGCAGGTCGTCATCGGGTCTTGGATGTTGGCGCTGGGGTGACCCACCACGTAGAAGAAGGCGTCGATCTTGTTGTCGCACAGTGCAGCGCCGTGCTCGTCGGCCTTGAGTTCCGACACGGCCGCGAAATCGCTGGTCTTGAGGCCGGTGGCCACCAGGAGTTCATCCACCGAGGAGCGGGTGCCGGAACCAGGATTGCCAATGGCCACGCGCTTGCCCTTGAGGTCGTTCAGGCCTTTGATGTTGGCCTCTTTGCGGGCGACCAAAGTCAGCGGTTCCGGGTGCAGCGAGAAGACCGCACGCAGGTCAGACACGGGCTTGCCATCGAATGCCTTCAGACCTTTGGTAGCGTTGAACTGAGCGTCGGACTGGGCCACGCCGAAATCCAGGTCACCCCCGTTGATGGTGTTGATGTTGGCCACAGAACCACCGGTCGACTCCACCGTGCAGCGGTAGCCGTGCTTGGCGCGATCCTTGTTGACCAGGCGACACACGGCACCACCGGCCGCGTAGTACACACCGGTCACACCACCGGTGCCGATGGTCATGAATTTTTGCTGGGCCTGGGCCGTGCCGACGGGCGCGGCCAGCACCATGGCGGCTGCGGCGGCCAGGGACAGGCGAGAAAACGTCTGCTTGAATGTGGATTTCATGCGGATTCCTTCAGTTGTGGTTGAGGTGGAGGACCGTGGTGGTCAGCCTGCGCACCCGCTTGTGACGGGAACATGACGATTTTTACCATGGTTTGGTCCAGCGAGACCCCATGAGTTTCACCTACGGGACAAACTTGCGTCGGTGACGGCCGCGTCCACGGCGGCGCACAACGTTTGCGCCACTTGAACCAGCTCGTCCTCGGAAGCGATGAAAGGCGGCGCCAGCAGGATGTGATCGCCACAACGCCCATCCACCGTTCCGCCCATCGGATAGACCATCAGACCACGCGCCATGGCTTCTCGCTTGATACGGGTGTGCAGTCGCAATGCAGGGTCGAACCACCGTTTGCTGCCTCGATCCGCGACCAGCTCCAGCCCCCAGAACAAGCCCCGGCCACGGATGTCGCCAACGGCTGGGTGGTCCGCAAACGCTTGCTGCAACTGGGCCTGCAAGAACCCGCCTCGCTGGCGAACCTGGGCCAGCAAGCCGTCGCGCTGAATGACACGCTGCACCGCCAGCGCCGCCGCACAAGCCACCGCATGCCCCAAGTAAGTGTGGCCATGCTGGAACAGCCCGCTACCCTGGTGCAACGCATCCACGATGTGCCTCTGCGCGAGCACAGCGCCGATGGGCTGATAGCCACCGCCCAGGCCTTTGGCGATGATGAGCAAATCAGGCGCCACACCCTCCTGTTCGCAGGCATGCAGGGTACCGGTGCGGCCCATACCGCACATCACTTCGTCCAGAATCAGCAAAATCCCGTACCGGTCGCACAGCTCGCGCACCCCACGGAAGTAGCCGGGCACGGGCGTCAGCACCCCGGCCGTGGCGCCGCCCACCGTTTCCGCCACAAAGGCCATCACCTGGTCCGGGCCCAGGCGTTGTATCGCGGCTTCCAGCTCTTGCACCAGGCGCTGGCCATACGCTTCTGGCGTTTCGTCGGGTTGGCGGTCGCGGTATTCGTAGCACGGGGCCACGTGGGTCACGTCGATCAGCAGGGGCTTGAACTGCTCGCGGCGCCACTCGTTGCCACCGACGGCCAGGGCACCCAGGGTGTTGCCGTGGTAGCTCTGCCGACGGGCGATGAAATGGCGCCGCTGGGGCTGGCCAATCTCAACGAAATACTGGCGGGCCATTTTCAAAGCTGCCTCCACGGCCTCTGAACCACCACTGACAAAGTACGCGTGGCTAATGCCGGGAGGGGCAGTGGACACCAGTTGGTCGGCCAATTGCTCGGCCACCTCGGTGGTGAAAAAGCTGGTGTGGGCATAGGCCAGCCGATCGATTTGCTCGTGCATGGCGCGGATGACGTCTGGGTGCCCATGCCCCAGGCACGAGACGGCAGCACCACCGGAAGCGTCCAGGTAGATGCGCCCGTCTTCGGCGGTGATGGTGGCGCCCTGCCCGGCCACGGCGCGCGGCGGCAGGTGGTGCAAATGGCGGTGCAAAACACGGGTGTCTGACATGGCAGTTGATCTCCTTGGAGGCTGGTCAGTGTAGGCAGCACCATGCGTTTTGTCAGTGCCCAGCCGATGCCATCTGGCGCCCCAGCCATGCCGCCAGGTTATGGGCCACGGCGAAACTGGCATTTCCCCCGCAGCCGCTGCGTGCCTACCATGCGCGACATGACAAAAACAAACGCTACCCGGGTGTGCGTGCTGGGCGCTGGCATCGTGGGCCTGGCCACCGCATGGACGCTGCAACGCCAGGGACACCAGGTGACGGTGGTGGATCAAGGCCAACCGGGCATGGGCACCAGCCAAGCCAACGGCGCCCAGTTGAGCTACAGCTATGTGCAGCCCTTGGCCGACCCCGGCATCTGGCGCCAGTTGCCGAAACTGCTGCTGGAAAAGGATTCGCCCCTGCGCTGGCAATTGCAGGCCGACCCCGCGCAGTGGCAATGGCTGTTGCAGTTTCTGGCCGCTTGCCGTGCCGACAACGCACAGCGCACCACTGGGCAACTGCTGCAACTGGCGGCCGAAAGCCGGCTCGCCTTTGACCAGATGCGGGCGACCGAGGGCATAGACGCCGATTTCAACAGCGCAGGCAAACTGGTGCTGTACCCGAGCGAAGCGGGTTTTGCGGCTGCGCGCGCGCAGCTGGGGCTGCAACGCCAATTGGGCGGCGCACCGCAACACGCACTGACGCCCGCCGAAGCCCGCGCTGTAGAGCCTGCACTGACCCACACCCGCGAAAGTTTTGCCGGCGCCATCCACACGCCCAGCGAGTGCGCGGCCGACAGCCACCAGGTCTGCATGCAATTGACGGATCGGCTGCGGGCGGGCGGCGCCACGCTGCTTCTGGACACCCCAGTGCACCGCTTGGTGCGCAAGGCTGACCGCGTCAGCCATGCAGAGACCGCGAATGGCCGTCTGGAGGCCGACGCGTTTGTGCTGGCGCTGGGCTGCGGTTCACGCGCGCTCGCACAGCCCCTGGGCCTGTCCTTGCCCATCTATCCGTTGAAAGGCTACAGCTTCACGGCCGATGTAGGGCATTCGGCCACGGTCGCGCCCAGTGTGAGCGTGACCGACGCGGGACGCAAAGTGGTGTTTGCCCGACTGGGTCACCGCCTGCGCGTGGCAGGCATGGTGGAACTGGTGGGCGACGACCTGGCGGTACCGGCCCGCCGAATCGAACAATTGCAGCAGTGTGCGCGGGCGTGGTGGCCCGGCATGGCGGACTGGACGCCTCGCCACACCTGGGCCGGTTTGCGACCCGCCACGCCCACTGGCCTGCCCCTGCTGGGGCGCCACTCCCGAGGGCCCAAGAACCTGCTGCTCAACACCGGCCACGGCGCCTTGGGCTTCACGCTGGCGTTTGGCAGTGCACAGCGGGTGGCGGCGCTGCTGGCCTGATCACCCCAGATCGGCCAATGCCTGCTGAAAACAGCGGGTGAAGTAGCGCGCGATCAAGGAATTGGGGCTGGCGGCGGGCCGCAGGGCATGAATGGCGGTGGGTATGGTGGGCTCCACCGGCAACACATCCACCTTGCGCGGGTCGGCCGAGGCGGCGGTACACCCCTCCACCAAGGCCACGCCCAGGCCGTGCTCGGCCATCGCCAGAGCGGCGTGGTAGGTTTGCACCGTCATGCGGGCTTGCAGGTCAATGCCATGGTCACGCAACACCTGGGCCAACACAATGCCCAGCGGATCGCGGGCATCCAGGGCCACGGCCGGCAGGGTGGCCACGGCATCGAGGCCAATGTACCCTTGGGCCAGTTGCGCCGGACTCAGCAGGCCCTTGGGCGCCACACACATGACACGTCGGGTACCCACCAATTCCTGCTCCAGCGCCGGGTGAGAGGCGGCACTGAACACGTAGCCCAAGTCGGCCTCTTGCAGCACCAAGGCCGTGACAATTTGCGGGGAGTGCAATGCTTGGTGGTGCACCTGCACTTTGGGGTGTTTGCGCTGGAACAGCCGCATGGCACGCGGCAGCACCTCATAGCTCAAGGCCAACGTGGTCAGCACCCGCAACGACTGCTGGCCTTGCCCCGAACGCAGGCTGGCGGCCAGGCGCTGCACCTCGTCCAACTGAGAGAACAGACGCTCCACCAAAGGGTAGAGGGTCTGCGCTTCCACGGTGGGCTGCAAACGGCCACCCACCCGGTGAAACAGCGCAAAGCCCAGTTGAAGCTCAGCGTGCTTCAAGGTGCGGCTGACGGCGGGCTGGGTCACGTTGATCAGGCGAGCGGCCGCCGTCACGCTGCCGGTGAGCATGATGGCGTTGAACACCTCGATGTGACGCAGCCGCATCCGGGCTCCTGTGGGTTGGCAGACGTGGATTATCCGACTGGGTGCGGAACCACCTCGTCACGCCGCACCCGGAACCAGACCGCGTACATGGCGGGTAGCGCCAGCAAAGTAAGCACCGTGGCCACCACCAGGCCGCCCATGATGGCCACTGCCATCGGCCCCCAGAATACGCTGCGCGACAGTGGAATCATGGCCAGCACAGCGGCGGCAGCCGTCAGCACGATCGGGCGCAAACGGCGCACCGCTGCTTCCACGATCGCGTCCCAGGTAGGCATACCGGCCTCACGGTCCTGTTCGATCTGGTCGATCAGGATCACCGAGTTGCGCATGATCATACCCATCAGCGCGACCACGCCCAGCAGCGCCACAAAACCGAAGGGGCGGTTCAGCAGCAGCAGTGCGGCCGCCACCCCCGCCAGCCCCAACGGCCCCGTCAGAAACACCAGCATGGCGCGGCTGAAACTGTGCAACTGCAGCATCAACAGGGTGAAGATGACGAACAGCATCATGGGCACACCAGCAGCGATCGAGCCCTGGCCCTTGCTGCTTTCGGCCACCGTGCCCGCCACTTCCACCCGGTAGCCACGCAGCCCCTGTTGGACCCACTGAGCCTCCAGCGCGCGAATGGCGGGCAGCAGTTCGTTGGTCACGGTGGCGCCTTGCATTTTGGCCACCACATCGCTTTGCACCGTGATCGCGTACTCGCGGTTTTCCCGCCACATCACACCCGGCTCCCAGGCAAACACTGGGCGGGCGATTTGCAGCAGCGGAATCGGCTTGCCACTGGCAGTGGGCAGGTAGGCGTTGGCCAGTTCCGACACGGCGTTGCGTTCGGCCACCGGCTGGCGCAACACGATGTCGATCAGGCGGTCGCCCTCGCGGTATTGGCCCACCGTGGTGCCACTGAGCGCGGTGCGGGCCGTCTGCGCGATGGACGCACTGCTGACACCCAACGCACGAGCCTTGAGCTGGTCCACCTCCAGCCGCACCACCTTGATGGACTCGTTCCAGTTGTCGTTGACGCCGCGCGTGTTCGGGCTGTCGCGCATCACCTGTTTGACCTGATCGGCCTTGGCGCGCAGTTCGGCGGGGTCGGACCCAAAGACGCGGAACTGCACCGGGTAAGCCACCGGCGGGCCGTTGGCCAGCAGTTTGACCCGCGCCCGCGCTTCGGGGAATTCGGTCGCCAGCAGGCCCGGCAGTTGGGTCATCAGGCGGTCGCGCGCCTTGAGGTCGTCACTCATGATCAGCAACTGCGACACGTTGCTCTGCGGGAAAATCTGGTCCAGTGGGAGGTAGAAGCGCGGCAGGCCCGAGCCGACCCAACTGGTCACATGACTGACGCCGTCCAGCGCCTGCAAACGGGTTTCCATGCGGCTGGTCACCGCTTCGTTGGCGGCAAAGGCGCTGCCTTCTGGCAACCAGACGTCAAGCAGGATTTCGGGCCGGTTGGAGTCGGGGAAGAATTGCTGCTGCACCTGTTGCATGCCCACCCCGCCCAGCGCAAAGGTGAGCGCAGTGGCGCCGATGGTGAGCCAGCGGTGCTGCACACACCAGTTCACCAACGCCCGAAAGCGCTGGTAGAACGGGCCGTCAAACACCTCGTACGCTGGACCCGTGTGGGGCTTGACCTTGAGCAGCTTCACGCCCAGGTAGGGCACGAAGTACACCGCCACCACCCACGACAGCACCAGCGCGGTGGCCGTGACCGCGAAAATCGCAAAGGTGTATTCGCCCACGGTGGACTTGGCAAAGCCGATCGGCAAAAAGCCGGCCGCCGTGATCAGCGTGCCCGTCAGCATGGGCATGGCCGTCACGTCCCAGGTGTAGG